>JBHIDG010000182.1:0-6696 GCA_046760025.1 Woeseia sp.
GTTGGTCATTTAGCGTAAAATCCGGCAAGTCCATCGGTGATGGCAGGACCGTTGCATACTCGGGTCGTTCGACGCGCCCCGTGTAGGTGCGCGCGATATACCAGCCGCCGCCGATCGAAGCCGTTGCAAGTAGGGCGATTGCGACATTTATTCTTACGCTGCTCATTTGCCTGGCATTGTAAAGCCAATCTCGTCAGTCCGCGTGGCTGCAAAGCTGCCTTTGAGTACCGCAATTCGACGCATGGGCATCGAGGATACAGTTTCCCGCATGAATAACGTTTCGAACCGGTCTCCGACCGTTGCCGAGTTCATCCGTCAGGCGGCCGTTGCATTCGAGGATGCCGGCCTATGCTATGGACACGGGACGGACAACGCCACGGATGAGGCAGTGTACCTGGTATTCGCGGCACTCGGCCTCGACCCTGCTCGGCCCGGGGAAAACCATGCCCGACACATCAACACCGAAGAGCAGGCGAAACTCGAGAATCTGATCGGCAGACGCATTCGCGAGCGCGTCCCGGTCGCCTACCTGGTCCACCAGGCCTGGTTCGCCGGCCTCGAGTTCTTCATCGACCAGCGTGTGCTGATACCCCGATCTCCGATTGCGGAGCTCATCCTGAACCGGTTCGAACCGTGGCTGGACCCGGACAACATTAGACGCGCCATCGATCTGGGCACGGGCAGCGGCTGTATCGCCGTCGCGATGGCGATCGCGCTTCCGAACGCCGTCGTCGACGCGGTCGATATCTCCGAAGATGCATTGGCCGTGGCAGCAATCAATGTCAATCGTCACGCGCTGCAACGGCGGGTCCGGTTAATTCATTCCGCTTTTTTCGAAAACCTGGAGAGCGCTCGTTACGACCTGATCGTCGGCAATCCGCCATACGTCGACCGGCGGGATATGGACAGACTGCCGCCGGAATTCGGGCACGAGCCGGTCGGCGGACTGGCCGCCGGAGATGATGGTCTGGATTCGGTCATAACGATCCTGCATGATGCCTCACGATTCCTCGCTGACGAGGGAGTGCTCATCGTCGAAGTCGGGGGGAGCCGGGCAGCGCTGGAGCGTCAATTTCCTGCGATCGCCTTCGTTTGGCTCGAATTCGAACACGGTGGCAGCGGCGTGTTCCTGCTGAGCAGGGACGAAATCGAGCGCCATCGGGACGCTATCGACCGGGTGGCGTCCGGGCGGGACTGGACAGATGTCGGGCAATAGCTTCGGAAAAGTATTCATCGTCACGACCTTCGGCGAGAGCCACGGTCCGGCGCTCGGCTGTGTCATCGATGGCTGCCCGCCCGGCCTGCCGCTGGCCGAGTCGGATATCCAGGCCGATCTCGAACGGCGCCGACCGGGCAAGTCCCGGCATACAACGCGGCGCAAGGAACCCGATCGGGTGCAAATCCTGTCCGGCGTATTCGAGGGCCTGACGACCGGAACGCCGATCGGCCTGCTCATCGAAAACAGGGACCAGCGCAGCGGGGATTACGGCGACATCAAGGACAAGTTTCGACCGGGACACGCGGACTATACTTATCAACAGAAATACGGCATTCGCGACTACCGTGGCGGCGGCCGCTCATCTGCGCGCGAAACCACGATGCGGGTCGCTGCAGGTGCTATCGCGCGGAAATACCTCATGCAAAGGCTGGGCATCGAGATTCGGGGCTACCTTTCACAGCTCGGGCCGATTGAGCTTGCTGCCAGGGATCTGTCGGCCGTCGACGATAATCCGTTTTTTTGCGCCGATCCCGAGAGAATTCCCGAGCTCGAGGATTTCGTGGACAAACTGCGTGCGGAAGGCGACTCGATCGGTGCGAAGGTCAGCGTGCTGGCGACGGGGATTCCGCCGGGACTCGGCGAGCCGGTGTTCGACAAGCTCGAAGCGGAAATCGCGCATGGCTTGATGAGCATAAATGCCGTCAAGGGCGTCGAACTCGGGGCCGGTTTTTCCGCCGTGAGGCAGCGTGGCAGTCAACATCGCGACGAGATGTCGGCGGACGGCTTCAACAAGAACGATGCGGGCGGCACGCTGGGCGGCATCTCGTCCGGACAGGATCTCCTGGCGAGCATCGCGCTGAAGCCCACGTCGAGCATTTCGGTTCCCGGCGCTACCGTGGACAAATCGGGTAAGGAGACCAAGATAGTCACAAAGGGCCGGCACGACCCCTGCGTCGGTCTGCGGGCAACGCCGATCGCCGAGGCGATGATTGCGCTTGTATTGATGGATCACTACCTCAGGCATCGCGCGCAAAACGCCGACGTCGAATCGAGTACGCCGGTGATAGCGCGAAAAGCAGAGTGACATGACGGCTTCGATTGACGTCGCTGTCGTAGGCGCAACCGGTCTGGTCGGAGAAAGCATGCTCGAGATCCTGGCAGAGCGAAAATTTCCGGTTGGTAACGTGTACGCGCTTGCCAGCGAGCGATCGCTCGGCAAGGAAGTCGGTTTTGGAAACCGGAAACTGAAAGTTGCGCATCTTGCAGACTTCGATTTTTCGAAGGCTCAGATCGGACTTTTTTCTGCCGGCGGATCCGCATCGGACGAGTATGCGCCAAAAGCAGTGGCAGGCGGTTGCGTGGTCGTTGATAACACTTCGCGCTATCGCTACGACGACGAGGTGCCGCTGGTTGTGCCCGAAGTAAATGCCGGCAAGATCGCCGATTACGAACGAACCGGTATCATCGCGAATCCGAATTGCTCCACGATCCAGATGGTGGTGGCAATAAAACCGATCTATGACGCAGTCGGCATCAGTCGGATCAACGTCTCTACCTATCAGGCCGTGTCAGGCGCGGGAAGGAGCGCCGTCGAGGAACTGGCTCGACAGACTTCGGTACTGCTGAATGGCCGGCCACTGGAACTAAAGGGTAACGAGAAACAGATCGCATTCAATGCGTTGCCGCATATCGATCGGTTTCTGGACAATCGCTACACCAGGGAAGAAATGAAAATCGTCTGGGAGACCAGGAAAATCCTGGGCGACGATGAGATAGCCGTGAATCCCACTGCCGTAAGAATTCCGACGTTTTTCGGCCACTCCGAAGCCGTCCACCTCGAGACCAAATCCAAGATTTCGGCAGAAGAAGTCTGCCGACTCCTGCACAAGGCACCGGGTGTCGTGCTCCTCGACGGCACCGGGACCGGCGAATATCCGACGGCGGTTACGGAGAGCGCGGGAACCGATCCGGTGTACGTCGGACGAGTCCGGGAAGACATCAGCCATCCGAAGGGCATCGACCTCTGGGTCGTATCCGACAACATTCGTAAGGGCGCTGCTCTAAATAGCGTCCAAATAGCTGAAATTTTGGCCAAAAACTATTTATAAGCTATAGTTCACACCCGAACCCGCCGGGCCCGATGCATGGCCAGAGGTAAGGCTGTGGGCGATGCGCGGGTAGCTTGGGAGCCGGAGAGAAACAACATGTCGCGAATCCGTGTATGGCCGCTGCTTGTTTTGGCAATGACAAGCGAGGTCTGGGCACTGGGCCTTGGGGATATACGGCTGAGTTCCGCCCTGAATGAACCACTGCGGGCAGAGATCGATTTACTCTCGGCGACTCCCGAGGAGCTTGACAACCTCGACATCTTACTCGCATCGGAGAATACTTTTGCGAGATACGGCCTCGATCGTCCCCTGTTCCTGCAGGGACTCAATTTCAGGGTGCTGCGAAGCGGCGGCGTCGACGGCAACGTCATCGCAGTTACCTCGTCGGAGCCGGTAACCGAGCCTTTCGTCACGTTCCTGGTAGAAGCCAGCTGGTCGCGCGGCCGCTTGCTGCGCGAATATACCGTGTTGCTCGATCCGCCAACCTTTACGCCGCCGCCGGTATCGGATACGGCGACGGCTGTTACTGGGCCCAGGCAGGCGGCCCAGACCGACAGCGGCAGGATCGAGCGCCCGCCGAGTGCGCAACCCGAACCGCAACCCGAACCGCGACCGGCGCCGCCCCAACCCGTTCGAGCTGAACCGGAGCCGATTACGCCGCCCGCAACGCCGACCTTCGATACTGACGAAGGCGGCGATTACTGCGTACTGCGCGGTGATACCCTGTGGGGCATCACACGGCGTGTGCGGCCCGACAGTCGGCTTACGATGAATCAGACGATGCTGGCAATCTTCGAGGCCAATCCGGACGCATTTGCCGGAAACATCAATATCCTCTCGGCCGGGGCGACGCTCAGAATCCCGAGCGCCGACGAGATATTCAGCATCAATCGGGGCGATGCACTGAACGAAGTAAAGCGTCAGCACGCCGAATGGCGCGGTGCGCCACCTCCCGACATCGCCACGGAGCCCAGCCTCGTTCTCGTGCCGCCCGATGACGATTTGACCGGGTACGACGGCGGTGTGACGACGGCCGCAGGCGACGCCGATGCCGATGAGGACCCGACGGCGCGGCGTATTCGTGAAATCGAAGATCTGATCGGGGACCAGGATTCCCTGCTGGAGATACGTGACGACGAACTCGCGGCGCTCAGAGCCGAACTGGCTCGACTGCGTGGAGAGGAATTGCCCGAACCGGATGTCGTTGACCATGAGCCGGAGGCGACACTGGCTGATGAGGACGCGACGATCGATACCACGCCGGATACGATGGCCGATGACGATGTCATGGCCGCGGACGAGGATCTGGAAGATATCGTCGTCGAGGATGCCGATACGGCTGAGACCACCGAGCCCGATACCACAACCGTTTCACCACCGCGGGTAGTGACCGCGGCACCGCGAGACGAGCCCGGCATCGTCGCACGTGTCATTGAGACCGTTTCCGGATTCTGGGGAATCCTGATCGGCGGTCTCCTGGTCGTGCTCGGGGTGCTGGTGTGGTTCGCCCGGCGCGCCGCCGGCGGCGATGAAGAGTCCACTGGTGTTTGGGACGCGCTCGACGCCGACGATATGGACGGCGAGTCGCTTGCCTCGACCGAAAGGCTGCGCGCACTCGCGCAGGAGGACGACACTGCGATCGTCGTCGTAGAGCAGGAGAGTGCGGTCGCACCGCCGGAGCCCGAACAAGAGGACGTGCCCGCGGAACCCGAGGTCTGGGAGACGATCGAAGCACCCGCACCGACACCAGCGCCGGCCGAGGAACACGATGCGCTCGAGACGACCGGTGAACAATCGGCGCTCGAGGACACATTCAGCAGCGAGACCGCCCTGAACCTCGATCAGGCCGATCCGATCGCAGAAGCGGAATTCCACATGGCCTACGGGCTGTACGACCAGGCTGCCGATTTGATCAACGGCGCGCTGACCGTGGAACCCGAACGTCAGGACCTGCTCGCCAAGCTCTGTGAGATTTATTTCGTCTGGGGCAACCGCGATGCGTTTATCGATGCTGCAGGCCGTATGCGCACGGCACTGGCTGGCGGTTCCAGTCCTGACTGGGACAAGATCGTCATTATGGGTCGGCAAATCGCCGGCGATCACGAGATGTTCTCCGGCGTCGGCCCTGCTCCGACACGAGAGGTCGACCTGTCATTCGAGGGTGCGCTGGACGAGGAGAGCGAACTCGATATCGACCTTGCCGCCACCGGCGAGAGCAAGGAGGCTGAGCTCATCGACCTGGGTGAGAGTGCCGGAGAGATCGAGACCAGCCCCGGCGTGGAAGAGGGCCTCGATACGGTCTTCGCTGCCGGGGAGTCGGCGGAGTCATTTGAGCCGGCGCCTGAAGTCACGTCACAGATGCCGGCGGCAGACGAGACCGGTATGACCGCCGAAATGCCCACCGCGGAGACTTATCCCGCCGATGACGCAGACATCACCGGGGAGCTGCCGGCAACCGGGATACCGGCCGGGGATGCCGTACCCGAAGGCGAGACGCCGACCATCGAAGAGCAATTCAAGATGATCGGAGAATCCGCCGAGCTGCCGTCCATCGGAGACGACGAAGCGACGCAAATTGCGTCGCTTGACGACGGCGAAGAGGTGATAATGCCGGCCGCCGAATCGACGGCCGAGATCGACCTCGATGACCTCGGTCTGGACCTGGACAAACTGGCCGAATCGGGAATCGCATCCGATCTGGAAGACACGACCGAAAGAGAGGCGCTGCAGATCGACGACGATCTCATCGCGACCGGTAGCCATGAGGCGCTTGACGAAACGGACGCAACCGCTGCGACCGGCAAGAATCCGCAGTTGGACACCGACGCGGAGTCCACAACAGGCATCCGGGAGGGCCCGGATTTCGAGGATGCGCTTGCGGCCACCGGCGAGACCGACATTGCCGACGCGGATGCGACTGGCACCAATCGCGCCATCGAGGATTTTGAGGATACCGATACCGACATCGGGATCGACACGAGCCTACTCGACGCCACCGGCCAGACCCAGGTACTGACGGGCGATCTGGCCGTAGAGAGCGCATCCGACGTCGACAAACTTATTGCCGAAGAAAACGAGACGCTGGTCGCGCCCGGGATTGATGAAGACGACACGGTCGAGGGCCTGGCTGACGAACCCGACACCCTGCTCGCGCCGATGGACGACGAGGCCGGGACGGACGAGGACTTCGATTTTGCGAAGACCGAGGCGCTGCCGAAGGACGTATTTACCGGCGTGGATCCGGCGGACGACAAAGCTGAACCGCCGGGGATCGCGGCAACCGATATGGACCTGGATCTCGACGACCTGACCGCCGCGTTACGTATCAGCGAATCCGGCGACACGGTCGATCAGCCACGAGACGACGTA
>JBHIDG010000183.1:0-6692 GCA_046760025.1 Woeseia sp.
GCTCAAAGAGGCCATCAGAAACGGTCAGCCGGCGCTGGGCTTGTTCGTCAAGACGCCCTCAAGCCATCTCGTTGAGTCACTCGCCGGCTCGGGTCTTGGGTGCGTCGTACTCGACGCCGAGCACGCGGCTTTTGGCACCGCCGAGCTCGATCACTGCATTCTGGCCGGACGGTCGATAGGGCTGCCGATGTTGGTTCGCCTTCGGGAGGCGACGGCGGCGGCGATCCTGCAGGTCCTCGATATGGGCGCCGCCGGCATTATCGCGCCACATGTTCATTCGGCCGAGCAGGCAGTCGATATCGTAGCCGCGACGAGGTATGAGAACGGCACGCGCGGCTTCTCCGGCGCGCACCGTGCGGCCGTCTATGGTGCCATGCCTGCAGACGAATTCAAGAAGGCGAGCGACGAGTCGACGATAGTGATCGCGCAGATTGAGGACAGCCTCGGCCTGAAAAATGTCGACGCAATTGCGGCCGTCGACGCATTGGATGCGCTCTTGATCGGCCGGGCAGATCTCTCCGTCAGTCTCGGTGCAAAGTCAATCGACGACGATTCCGTGGTGCAGGCCGTCGACAATATTCTGGCAGCTTGCCGGCAGGACGGTATGAGCGCAGGCATTTATTTGCCGACGCTGGACGAGT
Organism: Woeseia sp.; assembly: GCA_046760025.1. Lineage (GTDB taxonomy): Bacteria > Pseudomonadota > Gammaproteobacteria > Steroidobacterales > Woeseiaceae > JACZWL01. The sequence continues at coordinate 642 of JBHIDG010000183.1, forward strand.
GCAAAGGTTTTCGTACCAAAGGCGTCAACCTATTTTTCATATCCACAGATCAAGCATTGCTAAATGACGCAGTATCGGCGCTCGCCAGGGATTTCAAATAATGAGTCGGTACGCACTGGCAGTCGACATTGGCGGCACGTTTACGGATGCCGTGCTCGTCGCCAGCGACGGCCGCGGCTGGTCAGACAAGACGCTGACGACGCATCAGGATCTGCTGAATGGCTTCTTCAGGGCTGCGGACGTGGTACTGGCAAAAGCAGGCATTGAACTCCGCGACGTGAAAGATGTCGTTACGCATGCAACCACCATTGTTACCAATAATCTAATCGAGCGCAAAGGATCACCGACCGGACTGGTCGTCACGGACGGCTTTCGCGACGTGCTCTACATTCGGGACGAGCATCGTTATGACATGTTCGACCCGCAGATCGAGTACGCAGAGCCGTTGATCACAAGTGACTTCACATGGGGCCTGACCGAGCGAACCTATGCCGACGGAACGATCGGCCGCGAAGTGAATCCGGACGACGTGTCAACGATCGCCGACGCGGTCAAGGCAAAGGACGTATCGTCAGTGGCCGTCTGTCTCCTCAACAGCTACCGGAACCCGGAGAACGAGCGCCGTTTCCGCGACCTGCTCGGAAAACATGCGCCCGATGTGTTCGTGACATTGTCCAGCGACGTTGCTCCGCAGATGCGCGAATACCTGCGGGCGAGCACGACCGCCGTCAATGCCTACAGCGTACCGGTGACCCGGCCTTATCTGAACGCGCTCATCGGGACGATGCGCGAACGGGGGCTCGAACAGGAGCCGCTGATCATGTTGTCGAACGGCGGGGTCGTGGGTGCTCGCGTCGCCGGCACCTATCCGGTGCGAATGATCGAGTCCGGACCCGCCGCCGGCGCGCTCGTCGCAGCATTTCTCGCGCGCAAACACGCTATCGACGATCTTATTTCGTTCGACATGGGTGGGACGACGGCAAAGGCCTGTCTGATTCAGGATGGCGAGCCACTGGTAATCGGCGATTTCGAAATCGATCGCCGTTACCGGTTCAAGCCGGGCAGCGGTATGCCGATCACGGTCCCATCCATCGACATGATCGAAATCGGCGCCGGCGGTGGCTCGATCGCGCGCGTCGATAATCTCGGACTGTTGAAGGTCGGCCCGGACAGCGCAGGAAGCGATCCGGGTCCCGCCTGTTACGCACAGGGCGGCACCGATGCCTGCGTCACCGATGCGGATGTCGTGCTCGGCATCCTCGACCCGCAGCAATTTCTCGGCGGAGACATGCCGCTCGATCTGGACGGCGCGAAGGCCGCAGTGCAAGAGATCGCCGACGAGCTCGAAGTGTCGCTGTCGGATGCTGCTTATGGCATCTTCAGCGTGGTCGGCGAATCGATGGCTGCGGCGGCGCGTGCCCATGCAACCGACCGCGGCGTCAATTACCGCGGCATGCCCTTGCTCGCTTTCGGTGGCGCCGGGCCGGTGCATGCCTGCTACGTCGCCGAGCAACTCGACAGCTCGATAGTCATCTACCCCCCGATGGCGAGCGTACTGAGCGCATATGGCACGCTGGTGACACCGCCGAGGCTGGACCTGGCCCGCGGCGGTCTCTGTAACCTGTCATGCGTCGATTGGAACGACGTCGATCCGCTGATCGGTGACATGTTGAACGAAGGCAAGGACGCCCTAATCGAGGCGGGCCTGCCCGAAAAATCCGTGCAGTATGATTTTGCAGCCGACATGCGCTACATCGGGCAACAGACCGAAGTGACCGTGCCGTTGGCCGGTGATCCACGTGACAAAAACAACCGTGCCGATCTCCGATCCCGTTTCGAGGAGGCCTACGAAAACCTGTACGGCGTGCGTCTGGACGATATGGATGTCGAGGTCGTCGGATGGCGAGTAACCACACACGGCGGTGAAACCGGGCGGGCTGTCGACGTCGAGTTCGCCGAACAGGGCGCGACACCGAAATCCACCCGATCGGTTTACATCGGGGATTCGGCGGTAGATGTCACAGTTTATGATCGTAGCGCGCTCGTTCCGGGACAGCAGATTGACGGCCCGGTCGTCGTCGAAGAACGTGAGACCACTGTATTCGTATTGCCGGGATGGAATTTGACCGTGCACGCGGACGGCAGCCTGGTTGCGACACGGGGGAACTGAGATCATGGCGAGACTCGGCGGCATCGAACTGGAGATCATGTGGAGCAACCTGATCAGCATCGTCAGCGAACAAGCCAAAGCGTTGCAGCGCATCGCATTCAGCCCGATTGTGCGTGAAGCCGGCGATCTGGCCACGGCACTGTTCGACCACCAGGCGCGCATGGTTGCCCAGGCAGTGACCGGAACGCCCGGCCACATCAACTCGCTGGGCGCCGCGGCCAGGAACCTCGTCGCCGTCATCCCACCCGAGTCCCTGTATCCGGGCGACGTGCTGATCACCAACGATCCCTGGATGTCGGCCGGGCATTTCTTCGACATCACCGTTCTCACACCGATTTTCCGCAAAGAAAAGCTGATCGCTTACTGCGGATCGACGATTCATCACACCGACATCGGTGGCTACGGTATCGGCGCCGGCGCGCGTGACATCCACGAAGAGGGTCTATGGATTCCGGTACTCAAGCTCTATGAGCGCGGTGAACCAAACGAAACGCTGCACAGCATGATCCGTCGCAATGTCCGTACTCCCGATGCCATCTTCGGTGATCTCGCGGCGCAGGTATCGAGCGGCAAGATGGGCGCCGACCGACTCAATGCGATGTGCGATCGCTACGAGCTTGCCGACATTCGCGAACTGTCCGGGGAGATCATTTCACGGTCCGAAAAAGCGACGCGAGACGACATACGGCAGCTTCCGGCCGGCACGTTTCATGGCGAGGCGATTTTCGATGTCCCGGGCGGAGACGTGATCACACTCAAGGTGGCCGTGACGATTGACCCGGACGAGGGCGACATCACGATCGACTTCGCCGGCAGCTCGGGGCCGAGCTCGCACGGCATTAACGTGGTAACGGCGTATACGCACGCGTACAGCACATTTACGATCCGAAGCATCCTGAACCCGGACCTGCCGAACAATTTCGGCAGCCTGTCGCCGATAAAGGTCACGGCACCGCGTGAGTGTATCGTCAATGCACAATACCCTTCACCCGTCAACGCACGACATGTGGTCGGGATGTATGTGCCGTTTCCGATACTCAAGGCACTGTCAAAGGTCGTCCCCGACAAAGTACTGGCGGAGAGCTCGGGAGCTGTCTGGACGATTCAGATTCAGGGCCGCGACAAGACCGGCGAGCCGTTTACGAGTTCGATGTTCAATTATTCCGGCGGCATGGGTGCACGTGCAGGCAAAGGCGGGCTCTCGGCCACCTGCTATCCGACAGGCGTCGCAGCAGTACCGGTCGAAGTACTCGAAGCATCGATCCCTATCGAATTCACCCGCAAGGAGCTGGCACACGGAACCGGCGGCAAAGGCTTACACAACGGCGGCGACGGGCAGTGCGTCGGATTTAAAATGCGCACCGGTAAGAAGTGGCTGTTAAATGCCATCGCAAGCAGGATTGACACTCAGGCCGAAGGGCTGTTCGGCGCCGAAGGTGGCGCGCCCGGCAAGTTTCTGATCAATGATCAACCCGGCTCCGAAGCCAAGAAACTGACGATGAATGCCGATGACCACGTCCTGATGCAGACGCCCGGCGGTGGCGGCTGCGGGGTAGCCTGAGCGGAACGGCCTTACTCGCGCGTGTAGTGCTCGGGAATCTGTGGATCGTCGCCGCCCTTGACCCACAATACGATCTCGTTGCCCCAGGGATCGCGGAACGCGTGGTTTAAGCCGTTGAATTCCTTCCAATAATGATCCCGCCATAGCAGGGTTGCGCCGAGCCGTTCGGCGGTGCTCAATATTCTGTCGACCGAATCGTCATCGCTGACCAGAATCCAGATCCGCGCCTTGCGCCCCTCGCCGACGAGCCGACGCGGCTCGACGCCTTCCGGATCGGGGTTTGGCCTCGCGTTTGCCGCATTGAAAACCCCCAAGTGCAGGTTGCCGATCTCACTCTGCGACCCATCCGGATTCTTGAAATTCCGTCCAGGCACCATGCGATGGAAGTTGCCGTCCATGCGCGGATCGTCTTCCCAGCCGAATACCTCAGCGTAGAATGCGCCGGCGGCATCGGGATCGTCCGACGCGAGGTCGACGAAGATCAATGTGTTCGGATACGACATCAATGTTCACTCCTTTTTCTTATGTGGAAAGCCTAGCAGCTGCACTGCATAGCCTGCAACAAAACCGGACAGGCATGGTATTTTGACGGCGACTTTGCTATACGCTGTCGCCACCGATCAGGGAACCAATGATGAAGCTGTTTCGCAAAACTGACGACGCCCCTTTCGACTTGCTGCAAAACGGCAGCGTCGCGACCATAGGTACGTACGACGGCCTGCACCTCGGCCACCAGAAATTGCTCGATCATCTGATAGCCGAATCGAAATCATCCGGCTTGCCTTCGGTCGTGATGAGCTTCGAGCCGACACCTCAGGAATATTTTTTCCCGCAAAATCCACCCGCAAGATTGATGCGTTTCGGTGAGAAGTTTCAGGCGCTCGAGGAGTACGGAATCGATTTATTCTACTGCCCGCATTTCGATGAGGAAATGCGCAACATCGAGGCTGATGATTTTATTCGCAGGATTCTCGTACAGATATTGAATGTCCGTCACCTCGTCATTGGCGACGATTTTCACTTCGCCAGGAACCGAAGCGGCTCCATGGAGGATCTGGTGCGCGCAAGTAACGCGCTCGAGTTCGACATCTGGCACATTCCGAGTATTGACCATGGCGGTGAGCGCGTCAGCAGCACAGCGGTTCGCAGGGCCCTGGCTGCCGGAGATCTCGACCGCGCCTCGGCACTGCTCGGCAAGCGGTACCGGATGTCCGGCAAAGTAGTGGAAGGGAATCATCTGGGCAGGCGGCTCGGATTCCCGACCGCGAACATCAATCCCGACCGCCGCCAGGTCGCCCTCATGGACATCTTCGCTGCCCGCGTGATGGGTCTCGGCGACGAGACGCTGGACGGCGTTGCGAGTCTAGGGACACGCCCGACCGTCGACGGTACCAAGCCATTGCTCGAAGTGCATATATTCGATTTCGACGAGGATATCTACGACGAGCACATTCACGTCGAATTCGTCGAAAAGCTGCGTGACGAAGAGAAGTTTGCCGACCTCGATGCCTTGACGGATCAGATGCACCTCGACGCGGCGCAGGCTCGCGAAATTCTCGCGAAGAAACCCGGTGCCTGAGACACGAACCGGTACGTGAAAGTCTATTGATCGTTATTGCGGCGGTCGAATATATCGAGCGGCAGTATTGCCGTGACACAGACGTTCGGCACATCGACCAGCTGACCGATCCTGAGATCCACGGCCACGCTTGCGATCATGTAAGCCTGCGTGCGGTCGTAGCCATACTCGGTGACGATGTAATCGACGACGGCAGCCAATGCATTGCGTGCCGCAAGGTTGATGTCGCCCGACAGATTGCTCAGGTCCGCGACTTTGCCCGACTCGAGATACGCGAGTTCGGCCGGCACGGTCCCTTTGTCCTTCAGCGGAAATCCCGTCACGGCATAAAATCGCTCCGATGGTATGCCGAGCAGACGTGACGGCCCTTCGTAATGTGGCCCATACGTCAGGTCCGGGCCATCCTTGACTACGCGGGTCGTGACCGTCATCACACCATCCATCTCGATCGCCGTGCCGGATACTTCGCCGTCGCCCTGCGCGTAATGAAAATCGCCCACCGCCAGACCGCAGCCATCGATGTAGCAAGGCAGATAGACCGTTGCGCCGGCGGCTATGTACCGGATATCCATGTTGCCGCCGTGCTCCCTGGGCGGGATCGTACGCAGACATTCGCTTGCTCGTGTGCCTTCCGCACCACAGAGCGATGATGGTTCTGCCTCATCCGGGTCCGGGTTCAAAACAGCGCCGCCTGCATCAAGGAGTTCGGTCTCGCGCGACAGGAACGTTTTCAGTTCTTCG
>JBHIDG010000184.1:0-6687 GCA_046760025.1 Woeseia sp.
GGCAATCGATCTGCTCATTCGAACATTCTGCCGTGCAGGTGAAGACAGCATAGTTGTTACTCCGCCGACGTTTGCCATGTATCGAGTGTATGCGGCCATTCAGGGTGCGGCAACGGTCAGCTGCCCGCTGCTAGCCGAAAAGGAGTTTGCCCTTGATGCAGAATCAATAACGACCAGCTGCGCGACATCGGGCAAACTTATTTTTGTCTGTTCGCCGAATAACCCAACCGGCAACGTCGTGCCAAGGTCGGAAATCATCCGCTTGCTGGAAGCACGCCGGGACCAATCCATCATTGTCGTCGACGAGGCTTATATCGAATTCAGCGATACCGGGTCCCTGGCCGGCCTGGTTCGCGTATACGAAAACCTGGTCGTACTCCGCACACTGTCGAAAGCGCTGGCGCTGGCAGGCGCGCGTTGTGGCGCAGTCATCGGCAGCACTGCGCTGATCAGAATGCTGAACGGCGTGCTCGCGCCATATGCACTGGCTACACCGGTAATCGAATGTGTGATGCAGGCGTTATCTGCCGACCAAAGCGAATCGGCCGAAAATCGCATCAAGGTAGTGGTCGCGGAGCGCGAACGTGTTCGTAATCAACTGGCAACCAACCCGGATGTTCAAAAAGTCTGGCCCAGCGAAGCGAACTTTCTTCTCGTGCAGTTTCGCGACCTCGGGGAGGTTCAGAGTCGCTTGCAATCAAGAAGGATCCTGATTCGTGACTTCAACGGTAGCCCTGGGCTTGAGAACTGCGCACGAATAACCGTCGGCAGCCCGGACGACAACAGTCGTCTGCTTTCGGCCTTGAATCAGCATGAGGACGATAGCTAATGGCGGACAAAGTACTCTTCATCGATCGCGACGGCACACTAATCGAGGAGCCCGTAAATCATCAGGTCGACTCGCTGGACAAGGTACGACTCGTTCCAGGCGTTGTGCCGGCTCTGAATCAACTTGCTGATTCGGGTTACCGGCTTGTCATGGTGACGAATCAGGATGGACTGGGCACGGATTCGTTTCCCGAACGGAACTTTCGGGAATGCCAGGACTTCGTCCTATCGCTGTTCGAGTCTCAGGGCATCGTGTTCGATGAGATATTCGTTTGCCCTCACCTTCCCGAAGATGCGTGCGAGTGCCGCAAGCCTCGGACCGGACTCTTGACACGCTATCTGGCCAGGACGGATATCGATACCGAAAAATCTGCAGTCATCGGCGATCGAGATACCGATTTACAGATGGCCGACGCGCTCGGACTACGGGGATTCCTGATCTCGGACGGCGCTGACCAGGACTGGGCAACCATCAGCAGGACATTAAACGGCGGGATCAGGCAAGCCAGCCTCGAACGGAATACGCGAGAGACTGCTATTCATTCGGCAGTCAACCTGGATGACGAAAGCCTGATCAGCATCGACACCGGCATCGGCTTCTACGATCACATGCTCGAGCAGATCGCGAGGCACGGCGGATTCAGTCTGCGCATGAGGTGCTCGGGAGACCTAAACATCGATGAACACCATACCGTCGAAGACACGGCCATCTGTCTGGGAACGGTCATTCGCCGCGCCCTGGGAGACAAACGAGGCATCGGGCGATACGGGTTCGTTCTTCCAATGGATGAAAGCGAGTGCCGTGTGTCGCTGGACTTGTCGGGTCGCGCGTATTTTGCTTTTGAGGGTGATTTTTCCCGTGAGCGGGTTGGTGGTTTGCCAACCGAACTCGTCAAGCACTTTTTTCGCTCTTTCGCAGACTCGGTCGGTGCTGGGCTACATATCGCGGTCAGCGGCGAAAACGCGCATCACATGGTAGAGGCGTGCTTTAAATCGGTGGGACGTGCATTGCGTCAGGCAATACGCCATGAGGGCACAGAGCTGCCGAGCACCAAAGGAACGTTGAGCTGACATGTCAGACAACGGCGTGGCAATCATCGACAGCGGCGGCGCAAATATCGCGTCGCTCAGATTCGCCTTAAGACGGCTCAATGTGGACGCTGTATTGACCACGGATGCCAAGATTATCCGCAACGCACGTCGCGTCATACTACCCGGCGTCGGAGCGGCCGCCGACGCGATGCGGCGCCTGAAGCGACATCGGCTGGATAAATTGATTCCCGAGCTTGATCAACCGGTCCTCGGCATTTGCCTGGGGATGCAACTGCTCGCCGAGGCCTCGGAGGAAGACAGCGCAGAATGCCTCGGTGTTTTTGCTGGTACCGTGAAGAAATTGTCGGCAAGTCCGGACACGCCAGTGCCGAATACGGGATGGAGTCAAACTTCCCTTGTACGACAACATCCACTGTTGAACGGCATCGACGATGGCGGCTACTTTTATTTTGTGCATAGCTACGCGCTGCCGGTTTCGGATTATTCGCTCGCGACCGCAAATCACACCGGCATCTTCACGGCAGTCCTGGCGCACGAGAACTTCTGTGCAACGCAATTCCATCCAGAAAGGTCATCGGTTGCCGGTGCACGACTCCTTGCAAATTTTCTGGCGCTTGATTTGTGAAAATCATACCGGCAATCGATTTGCAGGCAGGGAAGTGCGTCAGGTTGTTCCAGGGCGACTTCGAGAAGCGCACCGACTATGGCAATGATCCGGCTGCGGTCGCTCGCGAATATCGGGCAATGGGATTTAAAGACCTCCATGTGGTCGACCTGGATGGCGCCAGATGCGGAAAGCAGAAAAATCGGGGTTGTGTCGCCGCCATCGCATCGGAGACGCCATTGGTCATGCAACTCGGTGGCGGCATCCGCGACCGGCAGACTGCTTCTGCATGGTTTACTGCCGGAGTAGCGCGCTGTGTTATCGGCAGTCTGGCCGTTACCGATCCGGCAACGGTAAGACGATGGCTTTGTGAATTCGGGCCGGATCGACTCGTCCTGGCACTTGATGTCAGAGTTGACGATTACGATTCGCCTACCCTCGTCACGCACGGCTGGACCCGAACGGGAGGCATAGACCTGTGGCAGTGTCTGGAGGGATATCTCGCGCACGGCATTCGACATGTCCTGTGCACGGACGTTGGCCGTGACGGCGCCATGGGCGGACCGAACCTCGCGTTGTACCGGGAACTTGTTGCGCGCTATCCCGAAATCTGCCTGCAGGTCTCAGGCGGCGTCAGACACGCGGCTGACCTGCGCGAACTCGACGATCTCGGCGCTGCTGCCGCTATTTCCGGCCGGGCACTACTCGATGGAAAGATCAAATCAGAGGAGCTGGAGCCATTCCTGCGCGTCGCATAATTCCCTGCCTCGATGTCCGCGACGGTAAAGTCGTCAAAGGCGTCCAGTTTCGAAATCACCGGGTCGTCGGCGAAATCGTCGAGCTGGCTGAGCGATATTGCCAAGAAGGCGCCGACGAGCTCGTGTTCTACGACATTACTGCAAGTCCGGACGGTCGCACCGTCGACCGGAACTGGGTCAGCATGGTGGCTTCAGTGCTGGATATTCCCTTCTGCGTCGCCGGTGGCATCCAGACTGTTGAGGATGCCGAAGACACTCTGAACAAGGGTGCCGACAAGATCTCGATTAACTCGCCCGCCCTCGCAAATCCCGGCCTCATTTCGGATCTGGCATGCAGATTCGGTACACAGTGTGTCGTTATCGGTATCGATAGCCGTGAGGAAGCAGACGATTGGCAGGTCTATCAATTCACCGGTGACCCTGACAAAGCCCGTGCAGCGAATCGGAGTACGGTTGACTGGGTCATTGAAGCGCAGGGGCGAGGTGCAGGCGAAATCGTCCTCAACTGCATGAACGAGGACGGCGTAAAGAACGGATATGACTGTCGACAGCTTTCAGAAATCCGTAGCAGTTGCCAAGTGCCCTTGATCGCCTCCGGCGGTGCCGGCGAACCCGAGCACTTTAGAGATGTTTTTGACAATGCCTCGGTTGACGGCGCGCTGGCAGCCAGTGTTTTTCACAATTGTGAGATCGAAATTCCCGCATTAAAGCGTTTCTTGAATAACGCGGGCATCGAAATGCGCCTATGACGTCGCTTCACGAAAAAATCGACTGGCAAAAGGGCGGCGGTCTCGTGCCGGCGATCGTCCAGCATGCTTTGTCCGCACGCGTACTAATGCTCGGCTACATGAACGCCGAAGCATTGGCCGCGACGCTGTCGAGCGAATCGGTAACCTTCTACAGCCGGTCTCGAAACTGTCTTTGGACCAAAGGCGAAACGTCGGGGAACAGACTTGAGCTACACAATATCGAGCTAGACTGCGATGGAGACGCGCTACTGGTGACGGCGGCCCCCACGGGACCCGCGTGCCACCTGGAGAAGCTCAGCTGTTTCGATCGTGATGCCGAGCTCCCGGGATTTGGTTTTGTCGGTCAGCTTGAATTCATAATACGAGACCGGATGGAACATCGACCAAGCGAGAGCTATACCGCCCGGCTATTTGCCGAGGGCGATAGACGAATTGCTCAAAAGATGGGCGAAGAGGCAATTGAACTCGTGTTGGCTGCGACAACCGCGAGCCGAAACGAGCAACTCGAGGAAGCCGCCGATCTCGTTTATCACCTGCTTGTGTTACTCGCCAGCAAAGGGATCAGCCTTGCCGACGTCTCCTCGAAACTAAAGGCACGACACGAATCTTAGATGACGACCTCCGTGTCGACCTTGCGCCGGTTGTAATTCGAACTCATCACAAAACCGTAGGCACCGGTATTCGCTATCAGGATGACATCGTTTTCCCTGGACGGCGGCAATAAGCGGTCGCTGCCGAGCCGATCACCCGTCTCGCAAATGGGGCCGACGACCGTTACTGACTGGGTGGCTGTTTCGTCGGCCCGCGTCAGGTTTACGATTTCGTGATAGGCACCATAGAGCGCCGGTCGAATCAGCGAATTCATTCCCGTTCCGACACCCACGTAACGCATGTCCCCTTTGCCCTTGACCTGCGTAACTCGGGTCAACAATACGCCGGCCTGGGCGACGAGAAACCGGCCCGGCTCTAGCCAGAGCTGATATTTCGGGTATGCCGCCTTGATCTCGGCGAGCGTTCCGTCCAGCTCGTCGATATTGAATGGCTTGTCGCCCGGCTTTTCGGCGATGCCGAGTCCGCCGCCGAGATCCATGTATTCGACGGTCGGAAATCGCTCGGCAACCTTGATCAGCTCGGCCGCCACCGATCGCCAGTTGTCGGAGTCGAGTATGCCGCTGCCGCTATGCGCGTGTATGCCGATCACCTCGGCACCCGCTCTGTCGACAAGTTCGACGAGCTCGTCGACTTCGAACCTCGGGATGCCGAACTTGGAATGAACGCCGGCCGTCTTCACGTGTTCATGGTGACCGCGACCCTGCCCAGGGTCGACGCGAATAAAAAGTTCCTGGCCGTCAAAAATCTCCGGCCATGCTTGCAGCGGGTGCAGATTATCCAGTGTCAGCTGTAATCCCCTCTCGACAGCCCATTCGTATTCTGATCGAGGGGCGAAGTTCGGCGGAAACAGAATCCTGTGCTTGTCGAGATCCGGCAGGACCTCGAACAGCCACTCGACTTCTCCCGGGGAGACGCATTCGAAGTCGACGCCGACGTCGGCCAGTGTCTTGAGCAGTTCAGCATTGAAGTTTGCTTTGACTGCGTACAGCACGCGATCAAGTGAGCGCATGTTCAACAGGCTTTGAGCCGCACTCCTCACGCTGTCGGCGTCATAGACATAAGCGTTGAAGTGCTCGTTCGCAAGTGTGAGCAGATTGTCCCTTTTCTGCAGCCACCATGGTGGCTCGCGATCGACGTCTGCCGATTCTCTCTGAAAAATTTCTTCCCAGCTCGCACCGAATGCCGGGCTGCCGCCCGACTTGCGGATGACTGAGGCGTGAAGCTTGCTGACAAGCCGTGGCGCCTGCTCCTGTTCGATGACGAAACTGAAGTTCAAGTCGTTTGCGCCCTGAGAGACGAGATGGATCTTCTCTTCCTCAAAGACTTCGAGCGCCGGTGCGATGCGAGGCAGTATCGTGCGGATTTTTCTGCCGACCAGGCTGACTGCCGCACAGTTTCTGATGACTTTGACGCGGCAAAGTGGCGCGAGGTCCGTTACAAGTGCCTGCTCCGTGTCCTCCGCCAGCATGCCGTCGACGGTGTCAATGGAGACCGTGACGTTGGTCTCCGATGTCGACACGAGATCCACGGAAACGCCGTGACTCTTGAAACAGGAGAACGCATCCGCAAGGAAACCGACCTCGTGCCACATGCCGACGCCGTCCATCGAAACCAGCGTCAATCCATTTCTCCAGGCGATACCCTTCACCTGCGGTTCCGTCTCGCTGGTGACCGAGGATATGACGGTACCGGGTATTCGCGGTGCCGCCGTGCAACGAATGAACAGCGGGACTCCGTGCCGGCGCAGGGGTGACAAACACCGTGGATGCAACACGTGGCTGCCGGTGGACGCAAGCTCCTGTGCCTCATCGAAATGCAGTGCGACCAGCAGCCGTGCCGACGGCACCAGCCTCGGGTCCGCGGTGAACATCCCCGGTACGTCGGTCCAGATCTCAAGACGCCTCGCCTGCAATCGTGCCGCAAAATAGGCGGCCGACGTGTCGGATCCGCCGCGTCCCAGTAAGACGGTTTCGCGTCGCGCATTCCTGGCAATGAAACCCTGCGTCAGGATGACTTTGCCGTGGCTTCCTAGTTCTTCGGCGAGATCGGGATCGGAATCGTAAGGACAGGTCGCCGACAGATA
>JBHIDG010000185.1:0-6651 GCA_046760025.1 Woeseia sp.
TGCTGAATCGCTTTTGGCCAATGCAGTGCTGGTCACGATGACGGCGCGAAGCGCCCGCCGCGACACTTTGACCTCCTTGCCGCTGGCGAAAGTCGGTTGATTGTGGATATTTCGCAGCGTCAAAACTGCAAGCCCTATCGCCCACAAACAGAAATTGCGGATGCCGGACTCCTGTTTGGGCAGGAGCTGCGTGTACTCGAGGGCCGCACGCAGATGCTCGCGTGCGATGCCAATGAGCACATCGATGCACTTGGCGAGTGCGGGATTGTGACGATCGGCTGGCAGATCACTGACGTCGAGGCCGTGTTCCGCAAAAACATCGCGTGGTAACCAACAAGCGTTGTGTTCCCGGTCATCCCAGACATCTTTGAGAATGTTGGTCATCTGCAGCCCCTGCCCGAATGATTTGGCAAGTGGCATCATGTTCGATCTTTGCGCGGCAATTGCCTGTGAATAATCGCAAAAGAGTTCAGTCAGCATTTCACCCACGCAGCCGGCCACGACGTAGCAGTAGCGGTCGAGCTCTGACATGGTCGGTAAGCCATGCAGACTTTGACGACGAGCGAAATCACCCATCCCGGCACACATGATTTTCAGGCAACGCTGAATAGCGTCGCGCTGCGGCTTGCTGAGTCCGTGCGTTACCGACACTACCTGAGATGTATGTTCAATAAGCTCTCGCTCCGCCGCTGGCGTCCCGGAGCTCAATTTTTGCAGGCATGGATCGGCGAACTCGTCGGGATCGGCCGAGCCGCGGACTACACGTAAGAGGACTGACTGAAGTCGATTCTTCTCGTCGTAGGCAATGGTGCCGTCGTCTTCAACCGTGTCGGCAATGCGGCACAACAGATACGCATTGGTAACGGCAATACATAATGGCCGCGGCAGTTGCGGTATCGTCAAGGCAAAAGTGCGGGACACGCCGGGCAGCAGTCGATCCTGGAAAGCTACGCAGCTTCCATCCTGCGAGTCGGTCCGGGACATTCGCGCAGGTGCTGTCAAGCTCGACATCGGTATTGCTCCTCAGCGGGACAAAAAGGCTGTCGCCGCTGTATAAGCAAGCAAGGTCCGTGCCAATCGGGTCGGGCAGGGCGATTAGCGGTACAGGATCGGTGGCCGGATGCTTTTGGTCAGGATCAGTGACGCCGCTGATCATCAAAAGCTGCGAAATCGGCCGTCAAAATCGACGATCCGCGACATTTGGTGCGCCTCGAAGGCTCCCGGCTCACATACGCTCTGGTGTTCTGGCCATGCAGCATTGGCATGCTAAATGCAAGCGTTACCACTGGCATGCGCAATAATGACCTGAACACTCCGTATTCGCGACAAACGGTTTTGGAAAAGGCCCGCAAATTTTTCGGCTACCCGCCGAATCTCATCGTAGAAATGTCCCACAACGTGGCAACCACGGAAGCGTACCTGGATGTGCTGTCCGTGCTGCGGAAGAACGGTACCCTGACGCAAATAGAGCAACAGGTCGTGATGCTCTCGATTTCTGCCTGGAACCGTTGCGAGTATTGCATGGCGTTTCATCGGACGGCGGCAAAAAAGTCGGGTGTGGCACAATCGGAGCTCGACCACATATGCCGGATCGAGATACCCGCCGACCGCCGGCTTCAGGGTTTGGTAACGGCGACCTGGGCGGTGATGGATAAGGAGGGCTGGTTGGTCCGGGAGGATCTGGCGGCATTTGAGGAATTCGGCATCGAGAAGGCCCAGTTCTACGAGATCGTCACCCTGGTCGCCGTGGAGCTCATAGCAAACTACGTCGATCATCTTGAGAAAACACCGCTGGATGCGGCGATCGTCTCGCAGCGATTTCGTGCTTTACCCAACAGGGACAGGTAGGCCGGTGGAAAATTTCGAACGCCTCAGGGACGGCGAATGTTCAGTGACTTCATGCGCCCGGCAAGCGTCGATGCATTGATGCCGAGCAGCTCGGCTGCACCACCGGACCCGGAGATTTGCCAATTTGCTTTTAGTAAAGCGGCAATCATGTTTGTACGCTGCAATTGCCGCATTTCGTCTTCCTTCAAACAACGCTGTTGGCCGGCCGCATTTTCGACGATATCTCTGGGGTCGAGGTCCCCGTCGCCGTGCTGAGCCGGAGCAGGGCGCAGCCGAATTTCCCTGCCACGCGACAGGATAAGCGCTCGCTCCACGACATTTTGCAGCTCTCTCACGTTACCCGGCCAATCGTAATCCTGCATGGTTTCCACGTCCGCTCTTCTCACATTTGGCGGCGGCCGGCCAAACTCTTTCGACGCCTTGCGCAGGAAGTGCTCGATGAGCATCGGTATGTCGCCACGGCGGTCCCTGAGCCGTGGGACCTCGATAGGAAATACCGTCAACCGGTAGTACAGGTCTTCACGGAAGCGCTGCTCATTGACTTCCTGCAGCAGATTGCAGTTCGTCGCGGCGATAATGCGGGCATCGACGCTGCGGGTCCGATCCTCGCCGACTCTGCAAAACTGTCTGTCCTGCAATACCTGCAACAATTTCGCTTGCAGGTCGAGCGGTATCTCCGCGACCTCGTCCAGGAAAAGACTACCCTGATCAGCAAGCTCACAGCGCCCGATTCGGTCCCGATGGGCGCCTGTAAACGCGCCTTTCAAGTGGCCGAAAAACTCGCTCTCGAACAATTCCCTTGGAATCGAGGGACAATTGACTTTCACCAGCGCCTGATCTCCGCGTGCACTGCGTTCGTGAATGGCACGCGCTACGAGCTCTTTGCCAACCCCGGATTCGCCGAGTATGAGCACATTGGCGTTGGTCCTGGCCACCGCTTCGACGCGGCTCAGAACCTGCATCAGCGCGGGGCTCGAGCCGATAATCTCTCCGAAGTTCAGCCGCTCCTTAACTTCCTCACGCAAATAATCACGCTCCCACTTCAGTTCGTCACGGTGCCTGGTTACGCGGTCCAGAGCTTCGCGCTGCTGGCGTTCGGTATCAATGCGCCTTTGGATCGAGCGGGCGACAACGAGGAGGTATGCGTTTTCGTCGAGTTTAATGACAGAGGAAGACATTTCGACCGGCACGCGATTGCCGGACCGTGTGTAACAGCTGAGCTCGTCGGTCAAACCACGGCCGAAGCGCCGGGTGCTCTCGGCAAACGCCAGGAAGCGCTCCATTTCGTCCGGGTGAACGGCAGAGATCGGTGTTCGTCGGATCTCCGACTGCGAATACCCGAGCATCTGGCAAGCTGCCGGGTTGGCGTTGACAATCCGGTCGTTTGCGGGGTCGAGAATGAAAATTCCGTCGCTGGCGTTGTCAAAAACAGTGTCAAAGGGTACCTGCCGCTCACTGACACTCATACTTCGCTTACTCTGTGGGGCTGCTTCGCTCAGCATGGCTCCCCCTCGGGCCCACCGTTTAAAATGGTATAAATATCAAGGTAGTACGTATGCCGGACCGATGAAGCTATCAGGGTATTTGACCGATTCTCAGGGTATAGTTCCGAGCGCGACGGCCGGCCGCGTGGCGAACGACACGCGACAGATGCCCGTGCGCAGCCGGTCCGATACCGGACCAGGCTCCCCGGCGACGAGGCACGGGGCCCGCGCGCGGAACTTTTGTATGCGCACCCGGCCGAATCAGAAAGATCCACAGAGGCAGCATTTGCGATCCGTCGACCGTCGCGGCCTGGTCCGGTTCCGTACACCGTGCTGTGAGAAAGCGATATGACCCGGGTTGGTATTGTCGTCGCCCTGGCAGGCGAGGCCCGCACGCTCGGACTGCGCGGGCACCCCAGTGACGAAGTTGTGACTCTGTCACATGACGTGTTGGTGAGCGTCTCCGGTATCGGCGCCACGCGGGCGCGCAGGGCCGGCACCCGTTTGCTGGCGGACGGCGCTGAAGCGCTTTTGAGCTGGGGATCGGTTGTTGCGCTTGACGGCAGACTTGCCTCCGGCCGACTCCTCGTGCCTCGCAGTGTTCTGGACGGCGACCGACAGCCGGTACCGGTATCGCGTGGCTGGCAGCAACAACTTTACGGCCAACTGGCTGCGCGCTTCCAGGTTACCGACGGCCCCTTGATTACCACCCACCGCTTACTGACCCGGCCTGCACAGAAGCGGCGTTTGTTCGCCGATTCCGGAGCAGTCGCTGCCGACATGGAGAGTGCTGAAGTCGCCGCGGTCGCTCATGAAGCCGGTGTGCCGTTTGCGGCGTTGCGCGCAGTTGCCGACCGTGCCGATTCGAATATACCCGACTGGATAACCGGCAGCTTTGATGCATATGGCCGTGTACGCGTTTCTTCGCTGCTGCCGCCACTGATTTCGAACCCGTTGGACTGGCTGGACGTCGCGGGACTGGCGAAAGACTTCCGTGCCGCAACGAGCTCTCTGAGAGCCGTCTTTGAGAGCGCTAACTGCGCTGACCTGATCCCCGTCATGCCCGCAGGCGAGGCGGCGGCCATTGTCTGACAAGACTGGCAACGATCACGCGCCGAGCGATTCCGGCGAACCCGGGCGCACAGATGACAGTCAGGGCTCGGCACTGCACATCGCAATAGCCCAATGGGCTGACTGGATGAACCGCGCCGCCTTACCGGTCGCGCTGGCCCTTATCGTGGCATCCGGATTGGTTTTGCGATTCACGATCGATCATCTCGGCATATCCACGGACACCAGCGACATGCTGTCTCCCGAGCTCGATTTTCGCCGGGTTTACTCGGATTACCAACGGTCTCTGCCCCAGTTTGTCGATACGATGGTCGTCGTGGTGAGCGGCGACACGCCGGACCTCGCCGGGGAAGCCAGTGTTGCGCTTGCCGATCATCTCCGTGATTCGCCGGATCTTTTCAAATCAGCCTATCTGCCGGCGGCAGGCGACTTCTTCAAAAACAATGGCCTTTTGTTTCTCGGCATCGATGAGTTGCAGGAACTGTCCGATGAGCTCGTCGCGGCCCAGGCATTCTTCGGCCGGCTGGCTGATGACCCATCCCTGGAGGCACTGCTGTCGTTGACAGGCCTGGCCCTCGATCGGGTCGAAGCGGGAGAGTCGCTGGACATCGAGCCCTTTCTTCTCGAGATCGACGCGGCATTAACTGCCGATCGCGAGGGCCGTTATTACCAGGTTTCCTGGCAGCAATTGTTTCAGGGACCGAACTCGCGCACGGACGATCGTCTGCGACTGATCATTCTGCAACCCCGACTCGACTACGGCCAGCTACAGCCCGCCGCTGACGCGATGCGGGCGGTGCGCCGCGCGGCGCGCGAATTACAGCTCGACCCGGCGCATGGCGTGAGGGTGCAGATCACCGGTGAGGTTGCCCTTGCGCATGAGGAGCTGCAGAGCGCGAGTCGAGGCGCTGCGATCGCCGGAATATTGTCGCTGGTTCTCGTTACCGTCGTGCTGGGCGTCGGTCTGGGCACATGGCAGCTGGTCGTTGCGACCGTGGTGACGCTGATCTGCGGCCTGATCATGACAGCCGGATTCGCAGCCGTTGCGATTGGCCACCTGAACCTGATTTCGATCGCATTTGCCGTTCTGTACATCGGCCTCGGGGTCCATTATGCCGTTCATCTGGGTCTGCGGTACCGGGAGCTCGTTCGCCAACAACTGCCGCACGCGGCTGCTTTGCGTCAGTCCGTCCGCGATGTCGGCGGCGCGCTGTTGATCTGCACGGCCACCACGGCAACCGGGTTCTATGCGTTTGTCCCAACCTCGTTCACCGGCGTCTCGGAGCTCGGCCTGATCGCGGGCACCGGCATGCTGATCAGCCTCGTTCTCACGCTGAGCTTGCTGCCGGCACTGCTGTCACTGTTTCCGGTCATTCGAACCGACGTCAGGCCGAAACCAATAGATCGTACCGTCGCCCACATTCTGCGCGCTCCGGCGAAGCATCCCCGTATCGTGTTATGGCTGGCGATCGGCACATGCGTACTGGCGATACTGGCATTGCAGGCTGTGCGATTCGATGCGAATCCCATTCGCCTGCGTGACCCTGAAACCGAATCTGTTCGCACATTCAATGAGCTCCTGCAAAGCAATACCACGTCGCCCTGGACTCTGAACATCCTGGCCGACAACCGTGCCCAAGCAGCGCGCTGGGCGACGCAGGTCGGTGAATTGGCCCTGGTCGACGGTGCCGTGACCATCGATCGTTTTATCCCTTCCGAGCAGCCGGAAAAACTCGCGCTCATCGACGATCTCGCCCTGCTTCTCGGTCCGCTGACTGCTACGACAACAAGCGGGCACGGCACCGGGCCGGCGACGCAAATCACGGCGCTTCAGAAATTTGCGGCTGCCGTCAATGACTTTGAAACTGCCGATGAGCCGTTGATGACCACCGTGCAGCGCTTGCAAGGGAATCTGCGTCTGACCCTGTCGAGGCTGCTGTCGGAATTACCCGCCGAACAAACGCAGCACCTCGGCGAACTCGAGCAAAGGCTGCTCGGGTCGCTGCCGGCGTTACTCGACCGCCTTGCCGCGGCGCTACGGGCAACGGAGATCCGACAGGAAGATCTGCCAACTGAACTGGTGGAGCGCTGGGTTACCGGCGATGGCCGCTACCGGATCGATGTTCTGCCAGCCAAGCCGCTATTGAGCGATCAGGACCTGCAGGCATTCGTCAAGGCGGTACGATCCGTAGTGCCAAACGCGACCGGCCCCGCGGTATTCAATATCGAGTCGGGCCGCGTCGTCGTC
>JBHIDG010000186.1:0-6617 GCA_046760025.1 Woeseia sp.
TGGTTTCAAAGCGCTTTATGCGAAAGCAATCGGCTTCGGTGCACAAACGGCTTACGAAGCATCGGACGGACTGGTCACCATGCATATCGTTTCCGACGCCGAGCAGCTGCCGAGAATCGACTCACGCATTCATCTGCTTCGCGACTTTGGCGAGGGGGACCTGGTCGTCACCGTGCCGCGCTGGGGCGGCTTTACCGAGATCGTGCCGAAGCTCGCCGCTGCAGGTGTGGAGTTCGTCGAGATCAACGGCAACGACGAAATTGTCTTGACGACTGTCGAAGCCAACGACTCGACACTCGCGCCTGCCAACACACGGCTGCTGTTCAACTCGATGGTGATCTCGCCTGAGGGAATGAAGCGGTCAGTCTATGTAGTGCAAATCGAGAATCTGCAAAGCGCGTTGAACAGCCTCGAAGATTACAATCTCCAGCTGGAACACGTTTTCGATTTTTGATATTGCCGGATTGAGCTGACCGATCCTCACGCATCACTAGTTGTGCCGGCAATTTGCCTAACGCCTACTGACACCAACCAGTGCTTACAAGCTCTTAGAGCGCTGCGTACGCCCTCCAACTCATTGTAATTAGAGGGTTCTAGTGGTTCCCCATAGCCCTCCGAAGGCAGGGATCGCAGGGTGAACCGGAGCCGATGCTCCTGATGATTGTCAGTGTCCCGGGCCGGATACAGGCGCAGGAGAGCACGCTGTCACCGTACGAACAGGGTAAGGCTGCGGCCGAGGCCTGCGCGGAATGTCACGGGGCCGACGGCAACAGCCGGATCCCCGGCACGCCCAGTCTGGCCGGCCAGCAGCCCCTTTACTTCGTTTCCGCCCTGCGGGCCTATCTGAGCGGCTCGCGCAATTTCTCGACCATGGAGCACGAGTTGCAAGGGCTGAGCAAGATCGATATGGAAAACATGTCGCTCTATTACGCATCCCAGACCCCGGCGAAGCGTGAGCCACCGCGCGTCGGAGACGCCAAGGCCGGCGAACCGTTGAGCGCCCAGTGCGGCGGTTGTCACGGCGCGCACGGTGTCAGCCATGACGCGGCGACGCCGAGCCTGGCGAGCCAGGATGCTCAATACCTCGTCGTCGCAACCAAGGCCTACCGCGATCACACGCGTCACCACGACGTCATGCTGGCCGATAGCAGCGATCAGGAAATCGAGAACATAGCGGCGTTTTACGCGGCGCAGGAATCCAGGGCAGCAGACGATGGGCGTACCGCCGCGCAGCAACTGATCGAGAAATGCGACCGTTGTCACGGCGGCGACGTCGACACTGCCGCGATGGTGATCCCGAAAATCGGTGGTCAGGACCGGGATTACCTGGCGAGGGCCCTCCGGTCGTACCGCGATGACAGGCGCGCGAGCTCGATGATGCACAAGATGACGCTGCCGTACAGCGACACGATGATCGAGGCGGTCGCGGTCAGCTACGCGAATCGACCGGCGAGATAACGGTCCTGAGCCATGCAGCTCGAGCCGGCCTGATCACTCGACGGGTCGTTTGGTGTCGATGTCTCGCGCAGCCACCCAGTCGGGAACGCGATAAAACCAGATTTGCCACATGGAAACGATCCACATGGCGGCGAAGGACAGGCCCATGAGCCCGCCGCTGACCAAGACGACCCAGGCGAACGGGGCGAAAAGCTTGGTGAAATACCAGGAGCTCACGTCGAACACGATGCACAGGAACGGCGTCCCCATGATGGTGCATTTGAACCATACGGGGCGGAGAAACGCGTGGCTGAAGATGAGGCCCATGACGAAGAATATGAATGTAATCCCGAACAGGTGGATGTGCGAAACGCGCACCAGCGTAAACAGGTCGGCGCCGGTATCCATCTCGACGACGGTCTGGATATTGTCGAAACCGTCCAGATTGACCAGATGCGGGTTGCTGCCGTCATGGCAGGCGAGGCAGTTCTTTTCGATGATCGGTCGTATCTGCGATTCGTAGCTTCTGCGGTCGGCACCGGCCTGCACCCAGCTCAGGATAGTGGCCATGTCGGTCTGGCCGACCATGCCGCCCATGGGTCCCTGCAGGGCGGACTCCAGCCGCGTGCCTTCGGTCGTGCCGCTGTAGGTAATGATGATGTCCTGCACGGACAGTCCCGGTCTGCCGTCACGATCGGCGTGGGCGGCATAGACGTAGAGCAAGGCAAACATGTATGCCATGCCGAGCACCAGCAGCGCACCCGTGTATAGGACGCGCATGCTCATCGGCAGCTCCTGGAAGTGCAGATACAGACGGTGAATTGGCTGATCGTTCATCGCGGTCGAGCTCAAGGTTTGTTCGTGGGTGGGCAGGGCGACTCGACGTATACTACCGACTTTCGTTGCTGTGAAGCATAGTGCGCCGCCAGGGCCTCGATGTCCGCGGGACGCAATTGCTGCGACATCGCGCTCATCGTGGAGCTGTGGCGGTCGCCGCCCGTGTAACTCTCGATCGCCCTGACGAGGTAGGCTTCGTTCTGGCTCGCCAGTGAGGGATGGCGTGGATGGATGCTGTTGCCTCCGACCCCGTGGCAGCGATCGCAACGCTCGATCCACTCGGCAACGGTCGGTGGCTTGTAGACCTTACGGGCGATCGGCTCCTGGCCGGCGTAGAAGGCGGCCAGGGCTTCGATGTCGTTATCGCCGAGCTCGGCGGTCGCCGTATTCATCTGAGCATGATCGCGCTTACCCTCGGCATACGCCCGCAAGGCTGCCGCCAGGTACAACGCGTCCTGTCCCGCGAGCGTCGGAATGTCGGCTGCCGTCACATTGCCGTCGGCACCATGACAACTCGAGCAGGCCCGTGCTGCGGCGCGTCCGGCTTCTGCGTCACCGTTACCGGGTACAGGGCTGCGGCGCGGCTCCTGAAGGGCGTAATACAGGGCCATGTTGTGAACGGATTGTTCGGCGATCGAGCTCACCAGCGCATTCATCATCGTGCCCGGCCGGCCGGCACCCTGATAGGCGCGTATGGCGGCAACGAAATACTCGGGCGATTGCGCGGTCAGGTCGGGCATGCCCGGGACCTGGCTGTTGCCGTCTGCACCATGGCAGCCCGCGCAGGCGGCAGCGGCGGCCTTGCCCAATTGCACGGGATCGGCGGCGGCGGGATCCGACCCGCCTTGCGCGCCGGCCGACGATGTGGTGGAGCGAGCAGCGGCAACAGGCGGTGCGAGGCTCGCATAATAGATCGAGACCTTCTGCAGCGCCTCCTCGCTCAGGAACAGGACGGCCTTCTTCATGGACTCGTCCTCCCGGTCTCCCCGCCGATAAGCATGGAGCTCGTCGTATAGGTAGACGACATGCTGGCCGGCCAGGTGCGGCAGAGCCGGATCGGCGCTGATACCGTCCAGGCTGTGACAGTCGGCGCAGGCATCCGTGGCCAGGAGCTTGCCCTCTGCGATATCCGCGTTAGTCGGGAAGAGCAGGGATCGCTCCGGGGGCGTTTGCGCATTGTCATCTGACCACGCCACCGCGCCACCCATGAGCGCGGCGGCAACCAGAAGCTGCACTATGGTTTTCTTCATAGTCTTAATTCCATGGTCTTCGAGAGATCGGCCCGCATTTCCTTCATGTCTGACGAATGGTCACTTAAATACCGGAAGGTGTGCTAACAACGTCGTCTCCGGTCTGCGATATCGACCAGTTCCTGAATCTCGCCGTCGTGATCCTCGACCAGCCAATGGGTGAGATCTCCGCTGGACACCAGGCCGACCAATTTGCCATCGCGGAGAACCGGAAGATGTCGTACCCTGCGGGCCGTAACGATACTCATGGCTTGTTCTACGGTCGTCGAGGGATCGACGCAATAAGGATCCTTCGTCATCACCTCCGATACCTTTGCGCTGACAGGGTTGATGCCCGCTGCGAGCACTTTGTTCAACGCGTCGCGCTCGGTGAATATCCCGGTGAGATTGTCGTCTTCCATCACGAGCAAAGCACCAATCTTCTCACTGTTCATCTTGCGAATCGCTTCGGTGACGGAGGTATCGGGATGCACCGAGCTGATCGGGCGGCGTGTCTCGCCGAGCATGCTCGATAACGGTGCCTTCTTCTTGTCGGCGCTCTTCCGGAAGAATACGAAAGCAGCTACCCCGAGGGCAAATATCAACAGCACATAAAATGACCATTCCAGCACGGGTGCCGGCAAGTGGACCTTTGCAGCCCACGCGGACCGCGATAATAGCAGCGGACCCATTGCAGCGGCGCAGGGACGGACAGACACTTTCATTTCTGTACCTCCCGGGACATATCGCGCCAGGGCGGAAGGATGCGCGTCAGCAACCACAGCAGACCAAATGGCGCCGCCATGACTGCTGCCCCCGCGATGATGCCCTGCCGCCCCCACAATGGCGGTACGTAGGTCAACAACCCTTTCATCGTCTTGGCGATCTCCTGCCCTCCGATGACGACATTCCAACGCATCATGAAGACGCTCATGAGGACCAGCAGCGCGCTGATCGTGAGGGCGGCGACAAACGTCCTGCCCCGGGTGTCGCGGGCGATCAGCGTACTGATAATGGTAATCGGCAGGAGCGCGCCGAAGCCGAACTGCACGATGAACAATCGCACGAACAGAGGTCCCCGGACGTATTCCATGATGATGTCGATGCCTTCCTTTCCCTTGTACACGATGTTGGCGAATTCCACTGCTTCGAGCAGCAGCGTGAACATCATGAACCCCCACAGCGTATAGGCCAGTCCCTTGAGGCAGGGGAAATCGAGTGGAATGCGCCGAATCCTGGCGACCAGCACGTACAGCACGATGCACAGAGCCACGCCCGAGATGACGGCGGAGAAAATAAACACGATAGGCATCAGGTCTGAGGCCCACCATTCGCGGGCCTTGAGCGAGCCGTAGACGAATCCGACATAGCCGTGCAGGCCGTGCGCGGCGGGAATGCCTATGATGGCCAGCGCCAGCAGCCATTTTCGGTCGTACTCGCGCGCCCTGGCGGAGACGTCGTCGGACCACAAGGCGAGTGCGCGATAGAACTTCCCGACCAGTCCGTTCGTGCTCTTTGCCCGCGCCACGTTGTCGACGCGAAATACGAACCAGCACTCCAGCATCAGCAAGACCACGTAGAAGGCCGCGAAGAATCCGAACATGGCAAAGGCGGACGTCAGGTGCGGCGTGATCATGGCGTTGAAGGCCCGTTCCGGATGCCCGAGATGCAGCATCAACGGCGCGGGCACGAATATCATGAAGCTCAAGGAAGTCAGCAGCGCGAACCTGGCGACCGGCTTGAACCGTTCCATGCCGAACGCATGATGCAGGCTGGACACCGTAAACGCCCCCGCGACGAGTCCGGTCAGATACGGATAAATCGCGATCAGCAGGGTCCACTCTATGACCGTCTCGTTCGGATAGACGTAGCCCGTATAGGGCGCGAAGGCCAGCGCCTCCATCACGACACCTCCTTGTCGATGCCGACGTAGAAACAGGTCGGCGCGTTGCCGGTCTCGGGCTTGAGTACCTGTACGCGGTTGTTGTGAATGAAGTCGTTGATGGGACTGGACGGGTCGTTCAGATCACCGAAGATGCGCGCCCCTACCGGGCATACCTCCACACAGGCAGGTAGCAGCCCCTTGGTAATGCGGTGATAGCACCAGGTGCATTTGTCCGACGTTCTTTTTTCGTCATTAAAGTACCGCGCGCCATAGGGGCATGCCTGGATGCAGTACTCGCAGCCGATGCAGTAGGTATAGTCGATCAGTATCACGCCGTCCTCGGTCCTGAAGGTCGCCCCCACCGGACATACCTGCACGCAGGACGGGTGCTGGCACTGATTGCACATCTTCGGCACGAAGAAGGCCTTGGTGACTTTCTTGTCCTTGTAGCGGTTATCGAAGCGATACTCGCTCTCCGATCCCGACGCGGCGATATTCTGCGGATCACTGTGGCTGTCGACACGAGCCTTGTCCTCGCCCTCCAGGTAGACGTAGCGCTCCACCCAGGTTCGGAAGTGGTGCGCGTCCTCCGCCACGCCGTTCTCGGACTTGCACGCCTCGACGCAACGAAGACAGCCAATACAGCGGGTTGCGTCGATGCCGTACGCCCAGCGATGTTCGGTCCAGTCATAGTCATCGGTCGGGAAAGATGTCGCGGCGTTGTCGTCCGCGTTGTGTTCATCTTGTGCGACGCTCTCCGCGAGCAGGGCGCCGGCACCCACTGCGCCGGCCAGGGCCCGGCCGGCGGTGCGCAGGAAGGCGCGCCGCCCGGACTTGTCTTTACTCGGATCCCGGCTCACCGCGTTGGTCCTGCCGGCAGGCTCGCATAGTGTTGGGACAGGTCGGCGATGTCCTCGTCGCTCAGCGAACTTGCGATCGCGTTCATCATCGGATCTTGCAGCGTGCCGGAGCGGTACCCCTGCAGTTGCCGGGCGAGCACGGCGCGCTCGCTGCCGGCCAACGAGGGATAGGTTGCCGCGCCGCGACCGTCGGTGCCGTGACAGGCTGCGCATGGGGCCGTCAGCGCCGCCACGCGCGCCGATGCCCGGGCCGCGGCAGCGGGTTCCACGGCGGCGGGAGCGCCCGCCGAAGTGGATGCGGCCGGTTCTCGCTGACCGCCGATCTTCGGCGAGTGAGGGTTATGGCATGTAATGCACTGCAGCGCCCCC
>JBHIDG010000187.1:0-6580 GCA_046760025.1 Woeseia sp.
AGCAGAGGTCGCAACTTGCGATATGTCGCGAAACTGGATGCCAACGGCGGCGCGTCGGTTTGCCTCGACATGGTGGACGAACACCACTCGTTCAGTAACATCAATCTGACCGATAACATCGTGCAGTTCGTTACAGAGAGATATTCGGCAAATCCGCTGGTCGTGCAGGGGCCCGGAGCAGGCCCGGCCGTTACGGCGGGGGGCGTATTCGCGGAGCTGTTACGGCTTGCAAGCTATCTCGGCGGCGGCGATTGAGATGAGCGACCCTTACATGGTTACGGCTTTCGCGCCGGCCTCGATAGGCAATGTCGGCGTCGGCTTCGACATGCTCGGGCTCGCACTTGCCGGCGTCGGCGATCGCGTAACGGCGCAGCGCACCGGGGAGCCCGGGGTCAGGATCGCCGAGGTCCGCGGTGTCGACGGCGATATTCACCCGTATCTTTCCACCGAGACCGACCACAATACGGCCTCGATAGCGGCGCAGGCGCTCTGGCTTGCGCAGGGCGACTCGACCGGTGTCGAACTGCGCATTCAAAAGGGCGTACCGCTCCAGTCCGGCATGGGCAGCTCGGCAGCGTCCGCCGTCGCCGCGGCGGTCGCTACGAATGCCCTGTTGCCGGAACCACTCGGCCATGAAGAACTGTTGCCGTTTGCACTGGAAGGCGAGGCCTACGCGAGCGGCGGTGCACATGCAGACAACGTCGCGCCGAGTCTGATGGGGGGGCTGGTACTGTGCCCGACCGTTCTGCTGCCGCGGCTGGTGCAGTTGAACACGCCGTCCGGTGTATCCAGTGTCCTGATTCATCCTGAATTGCGGATAAATACCGCGCACGCGCGCCGCAGCCTTGCCGGGGACTACACACTCGATCAATGGCTGTCGCAACAGGGGTACCTCGCCGGGTTCATCGCGGCGTGTGCAGCCGATGATCATGAACTGATTCGCCAGAGCCTGCATGACGTCATCATCGAGCCGCGGCGTGCGGAGGCAGTCGCATGCTTCGACGCCGTCAAGGAAGCGGCGTTGGCGGCAGGGGCACTCGGTGCGTCAATATCCGGCAGCGGGCCGAGCATTTTTGCGCTGAGTGCGGAATCGAATGCTTCAAACGTTGCGACTGCAATGGAGCAGGCGTGTCACACATTCGGCCTCGAGTGCCAGTCCTGGGTCAGTCCGATGACCGCTCCCGGGGCGCATGTCGAAGACAGGCAGTGAAATACTCGAGCACGCGTGGCGCGGCGCCGGTGACGCTCGAGGACGCACTCCTGAGCGGAATTGCTGCCGATGGCGGGCTGTACGTACCCGAAACCTTGCCGAGATTTCACGAAGGCGATTTTGATGTTGCCGACACGGCGCCCGACGTTGCGAAAATCCTGTTGACACCGTTTTTTGAAGGATCGGTGCTGGCAGTAGAGCTGGACAGTATCCTCGAAGAAACGTTCGCTTTTCCCATTCCGGCGACGCCATTGCCGGTCGACAAGGGCGAAGCGGCGCTGCTCGAACTGTTTCACGGTCCGACCGCGGCGTTCAAGGATGTGGGTGCCGGCTTCCTCTCGGCGTGTCTTTCCCGTCTCACAGGCGAGGCGACCAGCCCCCTGACGATTCTAGTCGCCACCTCGGGTGACACCGGTGGGGCCGTTGCCGCAGCCTTCAACGAACGACCCGGCATGCGTGTCGTCGTACTTTTCCCCGAGGGCCGGGTCTCGGAGCGCCAGGCGCATCAGCTGACCTGCTGGGGAGACAATATCCTGTCGCTTGCCGTTGCCGGCTCTTTCGACGATTGTCAGGCAATCGTCAAGTCGGCGATGGCGGACAGGTCGCTCGGCGACCGGTATCGGTTCAGCTCGGCGAACAGCATCAACATAGGGCGGCTTCTACCGCAATGCACGTACTACGCGGCAACAAGCCTCCGACACTGGCGTAAAGCAGGCCGCAAGCCGGGCTTCATCGTACCGACGGGCAACCTGGGCAATGCTTTCGCCTGCATCCTGGCGCGAGCAATGGGCCTGCCGATCGGAGAGATCGCGCTTGCCACGAACGCGAACCGGATAATCGCCGACTACCTGGCCGGCGCGGAGTGGCTTCCCCGGGAGAGCATCCCGACGCTGGCCTCGGCAATGGATGTCGGCAATCCGAGCAACATGGAACGGTTGAGAAGCCTGCTGGGTAATGCCGATTCACTCAAACGCCAGCTCCGCGTCGACACGGTGAGCGACCGGGAAATCGAGCGGCAGATCAAATACATTCATGCCAGATTCGGTATTGCGATCTGCCCGCACACGGCGACCGCAAGCCATGTCTACGCCAAGCTGGCCGCGGCGGAGCGGGAAGCCGGTGACTGGATCATTGTCGCCACGGCACACCCGGCAAAATTCGAACTGACCGTCGAGCCATTGATCGGTGAAACACTCGCCCTGCCGGAGTCGTTACGAAAAATCCAGTCACGCCCAAGCCGTTCGGTGTCCATCGACCCCGATATGAGGTCTTTCGAGAAGGCGCTGCATGCTCGATTTCATCTTGACGAGGCCGCACAGGCGGGTGATAAATAGCGCCGATGAGTGAATTCCTTGCCGCTGATATTCCCGGAACCTATCTGCTTCCGCTCTTGCTCGTCGTGTTATTGCTGGCGCTGCTTGCTGTCTATCGACGGCGCAACAGAAAGCTGCGAAGGCTCAGGAAAGTTTTCGCCGCGATCGGCTTCGATCGTATAGACGGCCTTTTGATTCCGAGCGCCGACGAGGGCGAGATCCAGATCGATCATCTGCTCCTGACGTCGGAGGGGCTGCTGATCGTCGATATCAAGGATGTCAACGGTGCAGTGTTCGGCAGCGACAAAATGCAGGATTGGACCGTAATCAGCGACGACCATCGCTTTACGATCGCCAATCCACAGCACGCTCTGTACGATCGCATTGCGGCGGTGCGCCAGATTGTGCGTCAGGTCCCGGTGACCGGCCGGATACTTTTTCTCGACGACGCAGAATTTACGAAGGGCATGCCGGGGCTCGTGTGTACACTTGACAGCCTGTTCGACGAATTTTCCGAAAAGGACGGGGCCGTCGGCAAGGTAAAGGTCGAAGCTTTCCAACCGCATTGGGACCTCATCCGCGATGCAGCTATTTCGGGGCAGTTCGGCCGCGCATCGAAGCGGCCCCTGGTCTAAATTCCGAAAAAGCGCTCGGCGTTTTCCGTCGTTGCCTGTGCAACGACTGTTTCCGGTTGCCCCATCGCCTGTGCGACGACCCTGAGCACTTCGGTCAGGTGGACAGGCTCGTTGCGGCGCGACTTGGGGCGAGGATTCAGTGTTCGCGGTAACAGATAGGGTGCATCGGTCTCGATCATCAGGCGGTCCAGCGGCATTTCGGAAACGACTTCCCGCAGCGACTCGCCACGCCGCTCGTCACAGACCCAACCGGTGATGCCGATGTAGAGTCCCATCGACAGGCAATCTTGCAGCGTATCGAGATCGCCGGTAAAGCAATGCGCCACTGCTGCGGGAATGTTTTCGAGCTTCGGCTTCAAGATTTCGACGAAGTCCTCGTGCGCATCACGCTGGTGCAAAAAAACGGGCAGCCCGCATTCGGCGGCAAGATCGAGTTGCGATTCGAACGCATCGCGTTGCGCCTCCGGTGGCGAAAAATTTCGGAAATAATCGAGCCCGCATTCGCCGACGGCAACGACGGCATACTCGCCGGTCAGCTCCGAGAGCGTTTCCCTGACTGCCGGTGAATAATCGCTGGCATGATGCGGATGCATGCCCGCAGTCGCAAACAGTTTGCCCGGCATCGTATTCGCCAGCGCCAGCGCGTCTCTGCTGCTTTGGACATCGGTCCCGGTCACGATGATGCGGGTGACCCCCGCGTGCGCGGCCCGGTCGATGACTTCATCGCGGTCCTGATCGAAGCTCCCGTGCGTCAGGTTTACACCGATGTCGACCAGGGAATGCGCCATTACCCGAATTCAGCGAGCCTGCCAGCGAAACATGGCCGCGCCCAGCCCCAGGAATAGGAGACTGAGAATGGTAAGCCAGATCAGTGCAGGTGCAACGTCGACCAGTGTGGCGCCGTCGAGCATGACGGCGCGCGCTGAATCCAGCACGTGAGTCAGCGGAAAGATGTTTGCCACCTCGCGGACCCAGGCATCCGCGCCTTCGAGCGAGAACCAGACACCGGACAGGAGCATCATCGGCCAGGTAACGAGATTCAGCAGCCCGCCCGCGAGCTCTTCTCTTGTGACCCGGGCTGCCACTAGGAGACCCATCGACAGCAACGCGATGGCGCCGACGATCGCAACCAGAAAAAGCGTCACGTATGAGCCGTCCATGCGTGTGTCGAGAAAGTATCTCGTGCCGGCGTAGACAAAACTCGTGATAAGCATGATCAGGACCAGCCGCGATGCGACCTGTGCGACGACGAACTCGATCGAGCGCAGCGGTGTCGCTCTCAGGCGTTTCAGGAAACCGTTCTTTCGATATCGTACGACCACATATCCGACGCCGAAAAGGCAACTGAACATCATGTTCATGCCGAGGATGCCCGGCAATACCCAATCGACGTATCGTACGGGGTCGCCCGTTATCCGGGACTTCTGGATGCCATGGCTGGCCGGATTCTCGGACTGCAACAATGCAAACTCGACGAAGTATCCTTTCGGCGAGTCCGGATTGATCCAGTACTGGCGCGGTTCATCGAAGTGCACGAGCAGGTCGAGCTGATGCCGGGCGATTTTTCGAAAGCCTTCTTCCTCGTTGTTGACGACGACAAACCGGATGTAACGTGTGTCGAGAAACTCGTGCACGCTGGTATCGAGCTCAGGCTCCGACTGTAGCACACCGACCGTATATTCTGTCCTGTCGCCGCCGCCGAAAATGAACAACAGGCCGAACATCAGTACGACCGGAAGGATGATGTTCCAGCTCAGGGAACTGCGGTCGCGCACGAACTCGAGATTTCTAGCGCGAAAGATGGCAAATATTCGTTTGAACATTCTTGTTGGTCACGCGCGCAGGGAATGCCCCGTGAGATCGAGGAACAGATCCTCGAGATTCGGTCGACGAATCTTGAGCCGGTTCAGACCGGTCACCTGCGTCGCAAGCTCCTGCAGGCTGGAATTGACATCGTCGGTGTTGATTTCGATCACGCCCTGAGACTCCAGGATCCGGTGATCGATGCTCTCGAGGTCGCCGCTGACGTCGTCCAGCGGCAATTCGATGATCACGCTCTGGTAGCGTTGCCTGAGCAGCTCGGCCGGGCTGCCCTGGGCGATGATTTTGCCGAAGTCCATGATGGCGATTTCATCGCAGAGTATCTGTGCTTCGTCCATGTAGTGAGTGGTAAGGATGATCGTCGTGCCGTCGGCCCGTATGCGGTTGACCAGTTTCCAGAAGTTTCTGCGCGCCTGCGGGTCGAGTCCCGTTGTCGGCTCGTCCAGGAATACCAGCCGCGGCTTGTTGACCAGCGCGACAGCAAGGAAGAGGCGCTGGCGTTGTCCACCTGACAGTTTTCGATTGTCGCGGTCCTCCAGCGCTTCGAGCGAGCACTCCTCGATGATGTGTTCGAGATCGGCCTGGCGATTGTACAGGCTCTGAAACATCTCCAGGGTCTCGCGAACCGTCAGGAAATCCTGCAGCGAAGTGTTCTGAAACTGGATTCCGGCTTCCTCGCGGAACTTGCTGCCGGCAGGTCGCCCGAGATACCAGACTTCGCCCGAGGTCGCCGGGGTCACGCCCTCGATGATCTCGACGGTGGTCGTCTTGCCCGCGCCATTCGGACCGAGGAGGCCGAAACAGCTGCCGGCGCGCACCTCGAAGCTGACGTCGTCGACGGCCAGCACGCCGGGGTACTGCTTCACCAGCATTCGGGCTTCTAATGCGATCTCCATGGGCCGCGTAAGGTTACCCTGTGACTGCTCAGGGGGATAGAATTTTGGCTAGCGATTCCAACCTTTTGCGGTTGTCCGGCATCAAAGCAGCATCGTAAATCCGAAGGACACGACAATGCGCAAATTCCTCAGATTCGCTCCGCTCGTCGCCGGCCTGTTCTTTCTTTACCAGGCGCCGCCGGCATATGCGCTGAGCATCAATAAGAGCGTAAAGATCGACGCGGGCAGCCAGGCTGACGGCGCATCGACGGTTAACGGCAGCATCTCGGTCGGCAACGGGGCGACCGTCACGGGCTCGCTCGAGACCGTCAACGGCACTATCCGCATTGACGACAATGCCGTTATCAGGGGTGCCGAGACCGTCAATGGCGGCGTCAAGATAGGTTCGGGCGTCAAGGCCGAAGATATCGGCAGCGTGAACGGTGCCATCCGAATCGGCGAGAATGCCACGATCGACGGCGAAGTATCTGTCGTCAACGGCAAGATCGACGTTGCCTCCGGCACCAGCATCGGTGAGGGCGTGAGCAACGTGAATGGCGAAATTGAAATTACAGGCGCTGAGATCGGCGGTGATCTGACCACGGTCAACGGCGATGTAACGCTGGACGGGGACGCCGTACTCAGGGGTAACCTCACGATCGAGAAGCCGGGCGGCCGGGGCTGGAGGAAATCGCGCAAGCCGAAGATTGTCATCGGTCCCGGATC
>JBHIDG010000188.1:0-6493 GCA_046760025.1 Woeseia sp.
AGTTCGCGGATGATGAGTTCGACGTAGATTGCGTCGTCAAGGAAGCCGAGACCCGGGATGTGATCCGGGATCAGGTCTTCCGGGTCGCAGAAATACACAAGTGCACCGAGAACCCGGTGACGTTCCTCGACGCTCAACTGCCATTCCTCGTCGTCGACCATGTCGATGATGACCTCGAGTCTCGACAGACGGTCTGCAATGAAGCCCGGCAGATCGGTCGATTTGGCGTCTAGAATCAGCTGGCGGGCGGCAGCCTCGATACTGGCAACGTTGTCATCACTCTCCATCGCCGATTTCGCTTTGTCGACAATAGACTGGAAGTGATCAAGATCGGAATCGCTGAGCGTGAATGTGATGTCGAGAGGCATGTCTAACCGTCCTTAATTCGTCTTGGTTGTCTGGACAAGGGCAGCGTCCTGGCCTGATTTTGTGGTTGTTCATCGGATCAGGGCAGTCGAGCTGTCCGGATTGTAACCGGAACCACTTCACCCGGTCACGCATAATCCACTGAAATCAGGCATGTACGGGCGGCGAATGGCCTGCCCTGGGCCTGGCTTCCTCCATTCCACCGGTTGCTTCGGCAGCCTTGCCCGTCCGGATTTCGACGTCGTCGACAACGGCCGCCGCCTTGGATCCCCGGTCAATGAGAACAGGAATTCCCGTCCATGCATTATTATCGCGTGTGTACGCCGGGATCGGCAGCATGTCAGCGAGAACAAATTATGCCGTCATTCGTGAGTCATCTGGAAGCCGCAATTGACGGCACACAGCTGAGCGCCCGCGAGCAGCATACGCTGCACGAGGGCAGACCGATCTGGGTTCGGTACGACCTCGATGCCGTATCCGGTGCGCTGCAAAAGGAAATGCTGCAGAAAAGACCTCCGACCCTTTGGCGCTATCGTGAGCTCCTGCCGGTCGAGGATGACCGGGACATCGTGTCGCTCGGTGAAAGCATTTCGCCCCTGCTCCGCTGCGAAAGGCTGGGCGCGTCGCTTGGCCTGAGCAACCTGTTTATCAAGGACGAATCCCGGATGCCCACCGGTTCATTCAAGGACCGCGGCCAGACCGTCGCAATCACGATGGCGAAGTGGTTCGGCGTAAGAAGAGTGGCGATCCCGACGGCAGGCAACGCCGGCGGATCCATGGCGGCGTACGCTGCAAGGGCGGGTATGGAGGCATTCGTGTTCATGCCGGAGGACTCGCCGGAAATCAATCAATACGAGGCCGTGCAGGCGGGCGCACGCACCTATCTGGTCAACGGCTTGATCAATGATTGCGCAAAGATCGTATCCGACGGCAAAGAGGCGATGGGTTGGTTCGACCTGTCGACCCTGAAAGAGCCATATCGCGTTGAAGGCAAGAAAACGATGGGCCTCGAACTGGCCGAACAGCTCGATTGGATGCTGCCCGACGTCATTCTTTACCCGACCGGCGGCGGCACCGGGCTGATCGGCATGTGGAAGGCGTTCATGGAATTGCGTGAACTCGGCTGGCTCGAGGGCGGGCGCCTGCCGCGGATGGTCGCCGTTCAATCCGATGGTTGCTGCCCGATCGTCAGGGCATTCGATAACAATGAAAGGTTCGCTGACCCGTTCGAAGGTCCTGCCACGATGGCTGCCGGACTGCGCGTGCCGGCAGCCGTGGGCGACTTTATGATGCTCGACGTTCTCCGGGAAAGTGACGGCTGCGGAGTGGCGGTATCCGAAACGCGCATTCCTGAGTGGATGCGGCTTGGAACCGAGGCCGAAGGAATTTCCATAGGACCGGAGTCGGCGGCCTGTATAGGTGCTGCGGAGAGCCTCGTGAGCTCAGGATGGCTGACGCCACGTGAGCGCGTTGTGATATTCAGCTGCGGTGGCGCGAAAAAATATCCGAATCTGATTCGGGCCGACCTGCCCAGGATCGATAAGGACAATGTTCCGGACTGGGCGGAGCTTTAACCGCTGTTGTACGGCTCGAACCCGGTTTCTTTGGCATCGGTGATTACCGGTTCTTCCTCTTCCTCTTTTCCGAGATGCCTTCTGAGCGCCTGCGTGCTCACAAGGGTCAGATCTTCAATCGACTTCTCGCTCTCGCAAGCGGGCTCGTAAATAACATCGGTACTCTTTTCCTGCTTCGGCAGGTTCGGGTCGTTCTCAAGAACGGACTGCAGATCTGCGTCGCTGACGATTTCGAAGAGTCCCGTCGCAATGTCCCTGGCAAGAACCCCTTCGTCACCGGACTCTGCCGCCCGCTCGATCGCCTTCTTCGCCGATTCGTCTTGCGACTTGAGAACATTTCTTAACGCGACGGTAGACATCAGCTCCAATTCGACCGTCTCCACTGGTCCCGCCCAGACGGATCTGCCCTTTTCATCGGTCCGGATCCTGGCAGGCCGCTGGATTCTGACCGTTTTTGTGTTTTCATCCGACATGACATCGCCTTTCGAAAATTGTGCGGCAGTAGCGGGGGCCTGGCCAGTGTACAGGTCACACTGCAGCGTCATTTCAAAGGCCCGGCCCGGCGCAGCACGCCAAGGGGGGCCGTAGTCATAAATATTTAGGAAAAATAGACCATTTGAAGCTAAGGTCGCGGCAAAAAGCTGTGGAACAGTTCCCGGAATCGAGGCCGGACGCTCGTTACCATTGCACATATTCCTGTCGTTGGGTCATTTGTGCACCGATACGATGAACCTGGAAATCGTTTTGTCCGTCCTGCTTTGTTTCAGCGCCGCCTGTTACATGTTGCTGGGGGCGCGGCTCATCGGCGGCAGGCGCGAAGTCGGCAGCATACCGCTGGGCGTGACCTTCATTGCCATAGGCATCTGGGTTCTGGGTGGTGCCGTCGAATTGATGGCCACGTCCTATATCGTCTTCTCCGTCGGGCGGATGGGGCATTTTGTCGGCACTTCTCTGGTACCCGTCACGTTGCTGATTTGCTTCCGCGAATACACGGGTTACGAAACCTCGAAAAGTATGACCGCGGCACTGTTTATCGTACCGGTCATGTCCATTCTGGTTGCGGCTACCAACTACATGCACGAGTTCATGTGGTATCTGCCGGCCACGGACGCGGCCGGCGAGTTCCTGACCCGGCCCGTAAGGTGGGGGCCATGGTTTGTCTTTCTGCATGCGCCCTACGGTTACACTGTGGTCGGATTAAGTATCCTGACGCTGGTCACGCACAGCCCCGCCGTTGCGCCCGCGCACCGACGGGGATTGTTCCTGCTGGCTGGTTCCGCCGTTGCGCCGCTTATTGCCGTCGCCGCCTATGACTTTGGCATCGGGCCCAACACGATTTCGACTGTGCCGATGGTTTTCGCGACCTTGCTTCCAATCTATGCCTGGCTGGTAATCGGCGAGCAAATTATCGAATTCGCGCCGCTGGCTTATGAAACGGTTTATCAGAACATGCAAGACCCGGTCGTCGTCGTCGACGATAAGGAACGCATCATCGGCCTGAACCACGGCGCCGAGCTCATGCTCAATGTCTCGGAGACCGACGCGTTACGCGAATCGCTTGACGCCGTGTTCGGACAAGAAATCCCGGAGATTCATGAGGCACTCCACACCGGCAAGCCGCAAAAGATGCTGACCAACACCGGCCGCTTCCTGCATCTGCAGGTGTCGCCGATATCACCCGGCAAGGCGGCCGCCCGCGGCGGGCGCGTCCTTATGTTTCGGGACGTCAGCGATGTCGAGAAAGCGCAAAAGGAAGTACGCAGCAGTGAGAAACTGCTGCGCACGCTGGTCGATCATTCGGTCAACGGCATCATTCGGATGCGCTGGGTCGATGGGGAAGAGGGCACGGCTCTGCGGTGCATTTTCGCGAACGCGGCTGCCGGCCGGTACCTGAATAAGGATCCGCAGGAATTGGTGGATCTGACGGCCAGCAGTTTGATGAGACTCGCTTCCAGCGGGATGGATACAAGCGATGCCGACGATCTGATCGAGCAATTCGTGGAAGCCGCGGCAGGCGGCGAGGTAATGGACACGGAGGCCCGGGTCAGCGTGGATTCGACACAGAAGTGGCTGCGCATAATCGGCGAGCCCGTGGGTGAGGATGTCGCCGTGACGTTCGTCAATATCACGGATCGCAAGGCGAAGGAGATGCAGATGGAATCCATCGCCTGGTCTGATCCGCTTACCGGCGTGTTGAACCGGCGCGGATTCGAGCGGGACGCGGCGAAGAGGCTGTCGGAGAGCGACGATAATGCGACCGGCGCGCTGTTATTTATCGACCTGAACGAATTCAAGCAGATTAACGACAGGTGTGGCCACGAAGTCGGCGACCACTTGCTCACGATTGCGGCAGGACGCCTGCGCACCAGCCTTCGATCCCATGACATCATCGGGCGTCCCGGCGGCGACGAGTTCGTTGCACTGGTTCCGGACGTCAATCCGAAAGTTGCCGAAAAGCTGGCAGTCAGGCTGGCCAGGCGCCTGGAAGAACCCTATATCGTCGGCCCCGATTCGCTCTATTGCGCAGCCAGTATCGGGCTGGCGTTGTACCCGGAGCATGCCAACACGCTAACGGGTCTGCTGCGCGCCGCCGACCAGGCCATGTATCGGGCGAAGGCCCGCTGCCGCGGTGTCTCGGCTATCTCGGATACCGACCTTCTCGAAAGGGCCGGCTAGCTTTTCTGACGAATCTTTGCCGCGGACTCGTTTTTCGGTATCGAAAGACGGGCCCAATGGCTAATATCGGTCAAACAACAACAGTGCGGAAAACTGTTTGACCGCTGAATCACAATCGACAGCCGATGGTCGCGATCCCTTGATACGGCTACGGAATCTCGAGCGCCTCTATTACATGGGCCGGGAGACGATTCACGCCCTCGACGGCGTCTCTCTCGACATTCAGAAAAACGAATATACGGCGATCATGGGACCCTCGGGTTCGGGAAAATCGACATTGATGAATGTTATCGGCTGCCTGGATTTGCCGACCACGGGCGAGTACTGGCTGAACGGTCAGCTCGTATCGGCGCTGAACGACCGGCAGCTTGCCACGGCAAGGAACCGGGAGATCGGATTCGTTTTTCAGACTTTCCACCTGCTGTCGCGAATGACCGCCTTGAGCAACGTCGAGGTCCCGCTTATCTATGCCGGACTTCGCCGCAAGGAAAGGCGCGAGAAAGCCCGGCATGCGCTGGAGAGGGTCGGACTTGCGGACAGGGCGCATCATCGACCATCGGAAATGTCTGGCGGCCAGAGACAACGCGTGGCTATTGCGAGGGCGCTGGTAACGGTGCCGAGTATTCTTCTCGCCGACGAACCGACGGGCAACCTGGATTCGCACACCGGCGACTCAATCATGCGATTGTTCGACCGACTCCACACGGCAGGCAATACCTTGATAGTTGTGACACATGAGGAACACGTGGCGAATCACGCGACACGTGCGATTCGCCTGAACGATGGCAGAGTCGTGGGTGACACCGCCGAGGGAACCGGAAGATGAGGTCGGGAGTCGTCGTGCTTGCGTGCGGGCTGCTCGGTGCCTGCGGCGGGGAAAACACGGACGCGCCTCTGTATGATTCGGCGCCGGTCGAGCGACGGTCCATAGAAGTCACTGTGAGCTCATCGGGGGTCGTCGAAACTCTGGCAACGGTGGAGGTGAAGTCGAAGGCGTCCGGCGAGGTACTCGGCTTGTTCGTCGATATCGGTGATTACGTCGAGGAAGGCGCGCTGCTGGTTCGCATAGACCCGAGGACCGTG
The DNA here is from genome assembly GCA_046760025.1 of Woeseia sp. Classification (GTDB taxonomy): domain Bacteria; phylum Pseudomonadota; class Gammaproteobacteria; order Steroidobacterales; family Woeseiaceae; genus JACZWL01. The sequence continues at coordinate 5,700 of JBHIDG010000188.1, forward strand.
AGGAATCGCCTCGCGCAGGCCGAAGCCGAACTGAAAGCCGCGCAGTCGCGGGGCGCGATTTCAGAATCGCAGATGGAGCGCGCCGAGAGGCTGCTCGATAACGGCACTTATACCGAAGCCGACTATGAAACCGCGGCACTGGAGCTTGCCAACGCCCGGGCGCAGGTGGTGAGCGCCGAGGTCGCGGTAGAAAATGCCCGCATCGCCCTCGACGACACCGATATCCGCGCGCCGGTGTCGGGGACCGTCATCTCGAAGCCTGTCGAGAAGGGCCAGGTGATTTCGTCCCCGACCCAGGACGTTGGTGGCGGCACGCTGTTGCTGACGATGGCGGACCTGAGCTCGGTCCGGATCCGGGCGCTCGTGGACGAGACCGATATCGGCAAGGTGCGGCCGGGCATGTCGGCCGAAGTCACGGTTGCCGCTTATCCCAATCAGCCCTTCAACGGTGAAGTCGTGAAGATCGAGCCGCAGGCCGTAGTCGAGCAAAACGTCACGATGTTCGCCGTGCTCATTTCCATTCAGAATCCCGAAGGTCTCCTGATGCCGGGCATGAATGCCGAGGTCGAAGTGTCGGTTGCGCGAAGCGACGACGTACTGACGGTCCCCGTCATCGCATTACGTACCGAGCGCGACGTGGCGGCGACCGCCGGCATTCTCGGCATGAGCGAAGCGGCGCTGCGCACCAGGCTGGAACCCGGCGAATCGGCAACGGCAACGGTTTCGGTTCGTGGCCGGACGATGGAGTTACCGCCTGGCGTTGATGCTTCGGCAGTGCGCGAAGTCATGGCGAA
>JBHIDG010000189.1:0-6463 GCA_046760025.1 Woeseia sp.
TGCATTGTCGTCGTTGGCGTCATTGTGGATTACGCCGTGCGGGAGATCAGGGAGCTGTCCGGCAACGACATCATCGAATCTGCCGAGTACGGTCGCGAGCCGCCCGGCCGGATCGCCAGCCACATGCCTGAGGTGTTTGCCCGCCTCGCCGGCGCGCGTGAGCTGCCATCGAAGTGCCTGGTGCATGGCGGGATGCGTAAACGATTCGAGTCCCCTGTCGATCCGCCCGAGAGTGCGCCCGAATGTCCGCATCAAGGCATTCGTATGCGGCGCGAAATCGGACAGCGGCGTCCCCGGGCAAAACGTGAGCGACCAGGCGATTCTCTCGGCGCCGTCGATCGAGGCGGTCGCATACGCCTCGCCGGCCGACGTGGCAATCACGCTCGGAATCTTCAGATCGCCGGCAAGCCCGGCGAGATGCGCCATGGCCCGGCACTGGAGATCCACGCGCTGCGCGCTCGCGCCCTCGTGCATCAGTTTCAGAATGCGCTTCTCCCCGGTAGCCGAGACGGCGAGAAAGTTGTCGTCGAGCTCTCCGTAAAGTGGCGTCAGGTCAGCGTCGAAATCGTAGCGGTCCAACATAAGCCGCCTGGCTACGCGTATGCTGCTCATCGGGTCAAAGCCGGTACTGGGATATCTGGATCTCGGTACCGTAATCGGCATAATCGCCGTCGGTGCGCCTGCCGCGAAACTCGGCCCACTCGATCGTCCGGTATGCAGCGGGACGGGAATCACCGGTCATGCTCGGCAAGGGACTGACCCGGGTGTGCGCGGCCGGGTTGAAAAAGAACGGGATGCTGTATCGGTCCCGCGACTGCATCGCCAGCACCCGGTGAACGGCGGCCTCATAGGTATCGTTGGACCAGACCTGCATCATGTCGCCGGTATTGACGACGAAAGCACCGGCGACAGGCGGAATGTCGTGCCAGAAACCGTCCCGGTGAACCTGAAGCCCCCCGACAACGTCCTGTAGCAGGATTGTCAGGGCGCCTGCATCGGAATGGTGATGCACGCCGAGCCCGGCATCCGGCAGGTGCTCGATTGCCGCCCCGGCCATGGGATCCTCGACTGGATAATGATTCAGCCTCACAAAGCCCGTGTGTTCGGGCTCGAAGTGGGGTCTCAGGTAATCACGCGGTAAATCCAGACCGACACAGAAGGCCTGCAACAGGCCCAGGGCGAGGTCCGTGCAGGCCGCCAGATAGTCGAGCAGGGTGATACGAAAATCGTCGCTGGAATCCGGCCAGCGATTCTCCGATCCGTAGATCGGGTCGACGCCTCGTGTGGTGTAGTCGAAGACCTCTTTCCTGTCGCGCCGGTTCTTCGTCAATTCGTTATTGTAATAACCCCAGGGGTTGTCCCGCGTCCTGAGAATCGACTCCTTGGTCTCTCTCGGCAGCTGGAAAAACCGCAGCGTGTGTTGCCAGACATCGTCGATGAGCGTATCGGCAATCCCGTGACTGACCACCTGAAAGAAACCCCAGTCCTTGCAGGCTGTCGCGATCTCATCGATGGTGCTATTGCTCGGCTGATCGCGCAGGCCACCGATATCGATTACCGGAACACAAGCGCCGAATTCCGCCGATGATGCAACCGGGTGCCGATCCAGGTCTTGCACTGTGCCCAAGTCGTCCCGGCGTGCCGGCGTAGGGCCCGTGGACGACTTCATGGACTCGGATTCAAGCCCACGACGACCGGGTCATGATCCGATGCCCGATACGGGGTGGTGCCGTCAAAAATTGCGGGGTCGCGGCCGAATTCCAGGTTGTAGTCGAGCACCGCCGGCTCATCGGCATTGATGTGCCATTCCGCGACGCCGGAGACCTGTGAGACCAGGCTCGCCGACGCGAGCGCGTGATCCAGCGCCCCGGCCTGGCCTGCAAAAACGAACGAATAGCTGCCCGGCCCGACGAAATTCTCCAGCAGGTTGTCGTAGCCCGCCGCCTCGAGCGTGGTTACCGGGTCTTCCTGCAGGTAGGCATTCAGGTCACCGATGATCAGTACGTCCGGGTCCCCGCTGGCGGTCGGGTCGCCGGCCAGCCAGTCGGCCAGCGCGGCGGCCGCGCCGGTCCGCGTTGCGTTGCAGTTGCCCTGACCGTCGTTCAGGTCCGGATCGCCGACGCTGCTGCAGCTCGAGCCCTTGGATTTCAGGTGATTGACGGCCACCGTGAGGATCGCGCCGTTCGCGACCTTGGTGAAACTCTGCGCCAGAACGGGGCGATTGCGGGCATCGTCGAAGCGCGGGTCCACCGTCGAATCCAGAATGGCGAACGTGCCCGCCGCCGCGACGCTCGCCGGCCTGTATAGCAGCCCTACCCGAATGGCGTCGGAGCCTATGGTGCCGGTGTCGACGAACGCATAGCTGCCGGCGCCAGCTGCGGCATTCAGGCCGTTGACCAGGCTCTGCAGCGCGGCCGTGGCATTGTTCTCGAGCTCCATCAGGCCGACGATGTCCGCATCCAGCGCTATCAGCGCAGTGACGATTTTGCCGCGTTGCCGGTCGAACTCCTGCTGGCTGTCGGCGCCCCGGCAGCCCCTGTCCCCCGACGGTCCGCAGATGTTCTGTCCCGTGTCTATGGTGGTGAAAAAATTCAGCACGTTGAAGCTGGCGACCCTCAGCGTGCCGCCGACATTCGGCGCCGCGGCGGGCCGCGGATTGGCCGGCACGAATTGCGGTCCGGCCGTCGGCACCAGCCGGTAGGTCTCGGCTCCGTTGACGCCGCTGCCCCGGGAATAACGGACATTGCCGGTCAGGTTCGTGATGCCGTCACCGGCGCGAACCGAGTAACCGGGCGTCGTCGAGACCGCCGGGTCCAGGTAGCGGACCGGGGCCGCGTTCATGATCGTCAGCCCGTCGTCCAGCATGACGCTGCGCGCCGCGGCCTGGCCGCCATGCGCGGCATTGCCCGCCACATCCGGTGCGTTGCCGTTGGTGAACTGTCTCAGCCGTCCGCCCTGCGACAGCAGGACCTCACCGTATCGCTCCAGCTCGAAAAGATTCGTGACGCTCAATGTCTGGGGGAATCTGACCAGCATGCCCTCCAACCGCTCCAGGTCCGCGATCGGCTCCCGGTCGGCATTGCTGACCGTGCCTGCTGCGGGCAGGTTGACGTCCGTTGCCGGGATGACGGCGGCCGCCACGGCGTCGACCCGCACGCTGGTCGCCTCGACCCGCGTCTCGCGGGAGAACTCGCTGACGGTTCCCTCGACCGTGACCCGGTCGCCCACATTGACGTCGACCGCCGGTGACGCGCCGTCGGAAACGAAGACGCCTTCGGACGTGGCGGGATCGGCGTCAGGCATCTCTTCCTGAAGATAAAAGCCGCCGAGGTCGTTTTGCGCATCCGCGTCGCCGTCCTGGAAATCCCCCGTGACGATGCCGCGCACGCTGACCGCCTGGCCGTTCACCGGAGAGCTGCGCCCGCTGCCCTGCACCTCGTGAATCGGCGTGACGACGGGACCGGGCGGTGGCGGTATGACCACGGCTGCGCCGCCCCCGCCGCCGCAGCCGGCTGCTGCCACCACCAGCAGCGATATCAGAATAACGATACGCACAAACGCTCGCCCCGCGGTACCAAACGAGCCTTATATCATGCCTCAGCGAGAGACTTCCGCAAACGAGGAGAGAAACTCGAGTCCCTTGCGCAGCCTGTAGCGGTCGACCGTTTCCGGCACCACGTTCTTGTAGTCGGCCACGACCCAGCGCACCTCATGGGTACTGCAGTAACCCCAGAGGATGCGCCCGATCGGCCACACGTTTGTCTGTTTGCCGCAATGCGGACAGCCGCGCACACTCATGCGGCGCCCCAGCGGAAATGGAATTACGTTGCCGGAATCGGGAGCCATGGCATAAGTTAAATAGCCGACCTTCTTCCAGCAGACTGTGACCGGACTCTCACCGCAACCGTATCGGCGCATTCCACTGCCGAATCTGTGACCTGGGTCCGCCCGGCTCGGGGCGGCATCCTGCACCGCATCATTCCCTGCCGGCATTGGCAAACACGGCGCCGGTGATGTAAAACCTGCACCCATAAAGACAACAAGCTTTCCGGAACCAGGGGGACAACATGGTCAGGCGATTTGTCGTTGGGGCGATCCTTCTCATCGGTTCGACCGGTTGGTTGCCGGCCCAGCAAGCTGCGATAACGTTCAGGTCTACCGACGTAGCCGAAGGCCTGACCATGCTGGAGGGCCAGGGCGGCTTCGCCGGCGGTAACCTGGGCCTGCTGACCGGCAGCGACGGCGTGATCCTGATCGACGACGCCCTCGAACCGCTGGCGGAGACGGTGATCAGGGCCGTGGAGGATCATGCCGGCCGCCCGGTCGATTTCGTGATCAATACCCATGTGCACGGTGACCATATCGGCGGCAATGCCGCGCTGCACGAGTCCGGCGCGCTGATCGTCACGCACGACAATATTCGCCATCGCATGCTCGACGAGGATGTGGCCGAAGGCGCTCTGCCGATCATCACCTTTTCCGATGCCGTCACGTTCCATCTCAACGGCCAACGGGCATTCGTCTTCCATGTCGCAAACGCGCATACGGACGGCGACGCTGTCATTCACTTTCCGGACGTCAACGTCGTCCACACGGGCGATCTGCTTTTTAACGGTATGTTTCCGTTCATCGATCTCGATCGGGGCGGCGGCGTCGCCGGCTATCTGGCCGGTCAGGACGAGATCCTGGCGCTGGCGGATGCGGACACCAGGATCATTCCTGGCCACGGCCCGCTTGCCGGCAAGGCGGATCTTCAGGCCGCCCGCGACATGCTGGCCGGTGCGCTGGCACGGGTCGAGGAACTGGTCGATGCAGGAAGGTCGGAGTCCGAGATCCTCGCCGAAAACCCCCTGGCCTCCTATCACGACGACTGGAACTGGGACTTCATCACCACTGAGAGGATGACGCAGACGCTCTATCGCTCTCTGACCGAAGACAACTGACAGACAAGGACTCCGACATGGCTGAAACCGAAAGCCCGAAACCCGGGCGCCTCGAGCGCGCGCTGGCGGCGGTCGAACGCGTCGGCAACAGACTGCCCGATCCGGCCGTGCTGTTTATCGCCTTGCTCATCATCGTGTGGGTCCTGTCCTGGATGCTGTCGGGGGTCAGCTTCAGCGTCATCGATCCACGCAGCGGCGAGGCATTGGTCGTTGAGAATCAGCTGTCGGGATCGGCGCTGACCGCGTTTCTGTCGGCGATGGTCACCAACTTCACGCACTTTCACCCGGTCGGCGTCGTGCTCGTCGCCATGCTCGGCATCGGCGTCGCGGAGCACACGGGATTCATCAATGCGGCGCTGCGCTCGATGATGGCGGTGACCGCGCGCTGGCTGCTGACGCCAATGGTGATCGTGGTCGGCATCGTCAGTCATACCGCCGTGGATGCCGGATACGTGCTGGTCATTCCTCTCGGCGGCGTGATCTTCTATGCCGCGGGCCGGCATCCGATGGCCGGCATCGCCGCGGCGTTCGCCGGCGTCTCGGGCGGTTTCTCGGCGAACTTCGTACCCTCGGCGCTGGACCCGATGTTGCAGGGCATCTCGCAGGCCGGCGCGCAGATCCTCGACTCATCCGTCGTTCTCAATCCCCTGAACAATTACTTTTTCACGACGATCTCTTCTGTCCTGATCATCGGCTTCGGCTGGTACCTCACCGACAGGGTGGTCGAGCCGCGGCTGCAGGCCAACGAGCTGGACGGGAATGTCGAGGACCTGCCGACCATGGAGACGCTGCGCGACAACGAGCGCCGGGGCCTCAGAGGCGCCGTCTGGTCGATGCTGATCGGGATCGTGCTGCTGATCGTCACCGCCGTGCCCGGCGGTTCCGCCTGGCGCTCGCCGGACGGCGTACTGACCTCGGGCGCGGCGCCCCTGATGCGGTCGATCGTACCGCTGATCTTTTTCCTGTTCCTCGTGCCGGGCATCGTCTATGGCGTCATGTCCGGCAGCGTCAGGAGTTCGCGCGACATGATCGAGGGGATGACCAAGTCGATGACCGGCATGGCTTACTACCTGGTCATCATGTTCTTCATCGCCCAGTTCATTTATGCCTTCGGACAATCCAATCTCGGCGTCCTGATGGCGCTGGAAGGCGCCGCTGCGTTGAAGGCGATGGCGATGCCGGCGGCGATAACGATTACCGGCATCATCATCCTCACCGGGTTCATCAACCTGTTCGTTGGTTCGGCATCGGCGAAATGGGCCCTGCTCGCGCCGATTTTCGTGCCGATGCTCATGCAGCTCGGGATATCGCCGGACCTAGCGCAGGCGGCATACCGGGTCGGCGATTCTAGCACCAACATCATCACCCCGCTGATGCCTTACTTTCCGCTCGTCGTCGTTTTCTGCCAGCGCTACGTGAAGAGCACGGGTATCGGCACGGTAACCGCGATGATGTTGCCGTACTCGATCACTTTCCTGGTCGTGTGGACGATGTTCCTGTTGTTGTACTGGCTGACGGGA
>JBHIDG010000190.1:0-6454 GCA_046760025.1 Woeseia sp.
CGACGGCCGGGTTATCGATGACGTAGCTGGCCAGTGTCGCAAATGCCTTGACGACGCGCGCGCCGGGATTCCAAGACTGGATCATTTCGGCGCTTGAGGTTTCCACCATCGAGACGGGATAACCATCTTGCCCCTGCTCTGCCGGCATCGAGATATCGATGATGAGTTTGCCGTCAAGCGACCCGAGGTTTCGCGCAACCGTCTCCATTGCCGGCCAGGGTACGGCCAGGACCACGATGTCGCCAGCCTGTGCAGCGTCTCGCTGAGACGTCACGCGGGCGTTGGCGCCGGTTTTTCGGACCAGCGCCTGCGCTTTGTCACTCGCCGGCTTCCTGGAGCCGTAAACAACCGGATAGCCTAATTCGGCAAACCGCGGACCCAGGGAATCGCCCATGTCGCCTGTGCCGATAACCGCTATGTTTGACTTGACGGGCTCGCTCTCGGCGGCTGATGTACTTGTCGGTGCAAAGAGGAGCAGCGTAGTCTGGACAAGGCCCAGACAGAAAAGTGGTTTCATGATTCTCACCTTGTTAAGCGATTCTCAGTGGTGCGATGGCGCCGGGAGGGTCAGATTAGCGATTCGCCAATTCCGCCGCCATTGGCTCCGACACCGGCTCGCCGCGCAGCATTTTTCTGGCAGTGCGGATGACGGACTCAGCTTCCGTGTACACAACACCGAGTTCGGTCTCCATTCTGGTTACGTCATCGAGATACCGAATAGAGTTATAAATTGCGAGATCCAACGTCTCTTCCGAAAGGTTCTGTGGACTGGTCATGTCCGCCATACCGGTCCGGCTGACTTGCTGATAGCGATTTTGCAGGCTGTAAGTGAGTGAAAGTGCGGACACCAGGTCGTAGTCCATTTTTGCCAATGCGCCGGTCGCGATTGCTGTCTCCCAGGCTGTCGATTGCAACACGACCGGACTATAACTTTCGATGATATTGACGAATGTCGCGATTGATTCAATGGCGCGGACTTTCTGACGACGACCGAGCACGTGGCGCAGGCCCTGATTGAAAGGAGCTGCATCATCTACGCGTGCCTTGTTCTGTTGAATCTCGCTGATAAAGTTTGACAACGCTATGTCTATGTTTTCAGCGTCCTGGCGATCGTCCCGCCACTCGTCCAGATAGAGCGCAACGAGTATGCTGATGACGATCAGAAAAGATTCAAACAGTACCCTCGGCAGCCATTCAGATATTGCTCTTGGCGCCATTCGAAATACGGCTTCAGGCGAGTTCTGATGATGCCGAAGTATAGCAGGCAGACGCTTTAAGACTTGGAAGTTCCAGCAAAAAGTCGGTAATATCCGGGCGCCTGCTGTCCAATTGATCCATTCTCTGGCACCAAGAACACTATGAGCGAATCGACAATTGCGCGAATAATTATTCTGCTCTGTGTCTGCGCGGGATCGGCACCGAGGATTTTCGCACAATCATCGGAGATTACGAGCACGGGAGATCCCGCAGCGCCCGAATTTCGGGTAATGGGGTTCGGCGACATCGGCTACATATCCCGCGATGGTACGGACAAAGACGGCTTCATAATCGGTCAGGCGGTGACGCATCTAGCCGCGGCACTTGGCGATTCGCTCAGTGTGTTCGGTGAATTCAGTGCGACCGGAAAGGACTCGCAATACTCTTTCGAGGTTGAACGATTAATCGTCAAATATGAATTTTCCGACACATTGAAATTGTCAGCCGGCCGCTATCACACGCCGATAGGGTACTGGAACTCGGCGTTTCACCACGGAGCCTGGTTGCAGACATCCACAACCCGGCCCGAAATGGTCAAATTTGGCTCGAAGCTGGTGCCGATTCACTTCGTTGGTATGCTGCTCGAAGGTTCCATAGCCGTGGGTAACATTGGCCTTGCTTACAAAGCCGGCTATGGCAACGGCCGCCACAGCAACATTGCGCGGGCGGGGGACGCAGGCGACGTCAATGGAGACAAGGCATGGATGCTGCAGATCGTTTCCCGCCCGAGAAACATCTACGGCCTCGATCTCGGACTCGGGTTCTACAGCGACGAGGTCGAACTGGCGTTGGCTCCCGACGTCAAGGAAAGCACGTTTTCCGGGCATGTCGCGTGGACCAAGGAATCGCCGGAAATCATTCTCGAATACCTGCATTCAGAACACGAACTGCTGGTCGATAGCAGCGTGTCCGGCGATGTCGATGCGTGGTATGCGCAATTCGCGTATCGATTAAAAGGCGAGCATGCTGTGTGGAAGCCTTATGTGCGTTTCGAGCATCAGGAAATCGATGACACCGATCCCCTGTTGAGCGTCGAGGGCCTGAATCACGAGGCGAGTATTCTCGGCGTGCGTTGGGACTTCAATCCCTATGCCGCTTTGAAAGCAGAATACCGAAATGAGGAATTCAACAACGGCGGGCGAGAAGATAATTTTCAGGTTCAGTTATCATTTGTGCTGGCGAAATTGTAAATACCGAGTGTAAATGATTACTGATCGCGACAGCCCAATGACAATGCTCAGGCAACTGGCCGTTTGCCTAGTCGCGTTCTTTGCCGTTTCACCGGAGTCCCTTCTTGCGGATGAGGTACTGATGTCGAGTGCTATCGCGATCGTCGTGCACAGGGACGCCGAAGTCGAAAATCTGTCTCTGGAGGATCTCCGCAGTGTTTTCCTTGCCGATCGGCAATTCTGGCAAAACCGAAAGCGAATAATCCTGCTCGTGAGGGCGCCACAGTCCGACGAACGGAATTTCGTGCTCGACAGAATCTATCAGATGACAGAAGCACAATTCCGTCAATACTGGATCGGCAAGATGTTTCGCGCAGAAGTGCCACGTGGTCCGAAAATCGTATTTAGCACAGACATGGCGCTCGAACTAGTCATTGCCATACCCGGTTCGATTTCTTTCATTCGTGCGGACAAGGTAACGGCCGACGTGAAGCTGGTCCGGATTGACGAAAAGCTGCCAGGCGAAAACGGGTACCCCCTGCAATAACAAAAACATGAAAATACTGGCGATTGCCGCTCCCCTTACCGCGCTGTCCGCCGTCACGCTTGACCCGGTGTATGCCCAGCAGGCTGACCTGGTATTGCAAAACGGTGTCGTATGGACGGTGGACGCGAACAAGCCGAGAGCCGAGGCAGTCGCCGCGCGTGGCGACAAGATTATCTATGTCGGTTCGAATCAGGGCGTAAGTAATTACATTAATTATAATACACAAGTGATTGATTTAAATGGTAAATTGCTGGCACCCGGCTTCAACGATAACCACGTGCACTTCGATCGGACCGGCAGACTCCTGTACGGCCTGAATCTGCTCGATGTATCGGAGCAGAATGAGTTCGTCGCACGAATCAGAGCCGTCGATGACCGCTATGCGCCGAGGACCTGGATAACCGGCGGTGACTGGTCGGCCTACGAGACCTGGGCGGCAGGCGATTCGGGCGAAGCAGGCGCCCAGGTCAACCCGGACGAGCTGTACGGCAAGCTGTTTCTGCCGAACAAACGTATGATCGACCCGTTTACCGAGGATCGTCCCGTGCTCGTCAATCGCTTCGATCGAAAAGTCTATCTGGCTAACAGTAAGGCGCTCGAGATCGCCGGCATCGTCAGAGGAAGTCGCGATCCGACCGGCATCGCCGTCGAGCGTGATGGCAACGGCGAGCCGACGGGCGCGTTGTTCAACCCGGTCGAGGCATCGGTCGAGTCCACGGTGTTGATCCGGGACAACGTGCGCGCTCACTTCGCGGACCTGATTCCGGAGACGTCGAGGGAACAGCGAATCCAGGAGACGCTCGAAGCCTGGGAGCAGATGAAGCGCGTAGGCGTCACGAGTTACTCCGACGTCACGTCGGCACCGGTGCAGGTCGACATATATACGGAGCTAAGGGACAGGGGATTGATGACAGCCCGTGTGCGTTATCGCCCGCCGCTCGATCAATGGGGCTCGATGGCGGCACTCGGTGTTCGCGTCGGCTTCGGTGACGAGTGGATCCGGTTCGGGGCGGTCAAGGCATGGATCGACGGAATCATGGGCAACAGTACGGCGCGATTTTACGAGCCCTATACACACCCCCCGTCCAGCCGCGGCATCTGGCGCGACATCATGTTTCCGTTCGAGCGCCATCCCGACTATCCCGAACTGATGCAAAGCCGTCTTGAGCGATTGGCGCTCAAGGCCGATAACGCCGGCATTCAACTGACGGTACACGCGATCGGCGATGAGGCGAACGGGTACCTGATGGATATGCTCGAGCGAATCATCGACAAGAATGGCGACAGGGACCGGCGTTTTCGTCTCGTACATGCGCAGGTAATGACAGACAGGGACATCGAGCGGGGCGGCAGGATGAACATCGTCGCCGAGATGCAACCATTTCATGCGTCCGACGACATGCGCTGGATGGAACAGCGCATCGGCCGGAAACGGTCTCGCGGCGCCTATGCCTTCCGGCGCATCTGGGACTCGGGGGCCGTGCTCAGCTTCGGCTCGGACTCACCCGGTACCAACGCATCACGTTACTACCTCAATCCCATGCTGGGCCTGTACGCGGCGGTGACGCGCAAGACGTTGTCGGGACAGCCCGAAGGTGGCTGGTTCCCGGAGGAGAAGATCACGATCGAGGAAGCGATACAGGCGTACACGCTCAATACGGCATATGCCGCATACGAGGAAGACATCAAGGGCTCGATCACGGTTGGCAAGCTCGCCGACTTCGTGGTCCTTTCGGACAACCTGCTGACGATGGATCCCGATGGAATCAAGGATGTCACGGTGCTGATGACGGTGGTCGGCGGAAAGGTAGTTCATGAAAAATAAGGGAGAGATGCTCTGTTTGGCGATCCTGCCGATTGCCGCAGCCTCCACGCTGGCAGCGGACGACCTGCCTGGTGAGGAGTACGCACAAAGGGCTATGGCCGCCGGCATCGACATTCCGGCTCCGGCGCCGAATCGTCCCGATGGCGAGGGTCGGGGTCCCTTTGACCTGTTGATACTCGAGGACGTCGTACTCATCGATGGCGCCGGCGCACCGCCGCGCGGCCCGGTGACGATCACGATTCGTCGTGACCGCATTGCGAGCATCCGGAACCAGGCGCCGGAGGACTCCGAGGGTGCACAGGTAATCGACGGGGCAGGCATGTACGTCATGCCCGGACTGGTCGATTCACATGCGCACGCGGGCAATCCGATGCAAGGGCTCGCCGGCCCGGTCGTGCCGCCGGAGTATGTATTCAAGCTCTGGATGGGCCACGGTATTACGACAGTGCGGGATGTCGGCGGGATAATGGGCCTCGGCTGGACCGTCGATCACAAGAAACGCAGCGCCGCTAACGACATAACGGCACCAAGGATATTCGTTCACAGCATGTTCCCCGGCCGCGATATCGTCGATGCGAAGGAAGCGCGGGATTGGACGGCAGCAGTGATCAAGCGGGGCGCCGATGGCGTGAAGTTGCGTGGCGCGACCGCGCCGGCCAGCAGGGCGGTGATCGAGGAGGCGAAGCGCCTCGGCAAGACGACATCCAATCATCACGACCAGGTCGGAGTATACGAGGTGAACGTGCTCACGAGCGCGAGATGGGGCCTGGACAGCATGGAACACTGGTACGGACTGCCCGAAGCCCTTTTCGATGACCGCACGATCCAGGACTATCCACCCGGCTACAACTACTACGATGAACAATGGCGCTTCGCTCAGGCCGGCAGGCTGTGGAGGCAGGCCGCAGCCCCCGGCTCCGAAAAATGGAAAGCAGTCCTGCATGAGCTGTTGTCGCTCGATCTTACGCTCGTGCCGACGTTCACGATCTACGAGGCCAATCGGGACGTCGTTCGCGCGCGCGACAGGGAATGGCACGGCGAATACACGCTGCCCGCACTGCAGAAGTTCTTCATGCCGAATCCCGAGCTGCATGGTTCGTATCATTTCGATTGGACGACCACCGATGAAGTCGAGTGGAGCAGGAACTTCCGGCTCTGGATGCACTTCATCAACGATTACAAGAATGCAGGCGGCCGCGTCGCCACCGGTTCGGATGCCGGTTTCATCTTTAAGGTCTACGGTTTCGCGCTGATTCGCGAACTCGAACTCTTACAGGAAGCGGGTTTTCATCCGCTCGAAGTCGTCCAGGCGGCAACGCTGAACGGCGCAGAACTCCTGGGGATCGATGACGAAATCGGCTCGGTCGTTCCGGGCAAGAAAGCGGATCTGATTGTTATCGATGAAGACCCGGTTCAGAATTTCAAAGTTCTGTACGGCACCGGCCACATGCGCCTGAACCGGGAGACCGGTGAACTCGAACGCGTTGGCGGTGTCCGCTACACGATCAAAGACGGTATCGTCTGGGATGCCAGACAGCTCCTCGCGGATGTCCGGTCGATGGTGCGCGAGGCCAGGTCGGAACGGTGAGGTGCCGGAGCAAACTTTCCTAACTTTCCCAACTTTTTGCAGGATCATTAGGAAAGTTAGGAAAGTTT
>JBHIDG010000191.1:0-6444 GCA_046760025.1 Woeseia sp.
CGGCCGCCGGCAATCGCAGGCGTTGCCCCGCCCTGATACGGTGCCGGCTGCCGAGCCCGTTGAGCGCGACCAGCGTCGACACCCGCGTTCGGTATCGTTGGGCGATTTCCGACAGCGTGTCGCCCCGCGCGACGGTGTGGAACAGGTCGGGCAGCTGCCTGTTGAACTGCCGCTCGGCCGGCAGGGCGGCAATCAGCTGCGAGATCGGCTGATCGAGCAGGCTGCGCGGAATCCTCACTTCATAGCCTCTGGGCAGGTGCTTGCTGCCCTGCCAGATCGTTGACTGCAGGGCCGGGTTGTGGCGCGCCAGCTCCGTGCGGGATACGCCGAGTGCTCCGGCAAGGTCGTCCGCAGCTACGTAGGCCGTCAGGTTTTGCGCCGCGTAGTCGACCGGGCGGTCCGGCACGATGCCGGGAAAGTATTTCTCCGGGTTCTGGTCGATCTCCAGGGCCGCGAGAAACGCGACGTAGAAATTCCGGGACGCAAATCCGAACGTGCGGCTGCGGTATTCACGCAGTATCCGCATGTACGCGGTATCGCCATATTTCCGCATCGCCCGTCGCACACCGGACAGGCCGTGGTTATAGGCCGTAATTGCCATCGGCCAGTTGCCCGTAAGCGAATAGTTGTATGCCAGCAGTTTGCCGGCGGCTTCGGTCGCCAGATAGGGGTCGTTCCGTTCGTCGACCACGTGATCGACCTGAAGAAATCGCCGTCCGGTGCTCCGCGTGAACTGCCAGATGCCCGATGCGCCGACGTGCGACCTCGCGTCCGGGTTATACGACGACTCGACATGCGGCAGGGCACCCAGCTCGACCGGTACATGCAGCCTGTTGAATGCGTTATTGACATGGGCGCGGTATCGTCCGGCCCGTACGAGCCCGGCGCGAAACCGATCGGCGAGCCCCTGCTGATACCGGATCCTGCTCGCGGCGTCGCGCAGCGTCTTGTTTGTCACGCCCGCCGGCCAGAGTCCGAGAACTCGCTTCTCCTCGGGCGACAGCTTGTCGCGCTCGCCAGCAGCCAGTTTGCGCAGCACGGCCCTGTAGTGCTTGCGTCGCGCCTCGGCCCTGCGATTTCGTTCGCGGCGGCTTGCGCTCGCCGGAATGTCCAGATGCTCGTAGACGACCGCGAGATTGCGGTTGTCGTGCAACACGCCCTGATCACTCGTGAGGGTGGTAAAAATGGTGATCCAGAACCGGATATCGGGTTCGAGTTCCGCCGGTCGGGGGAAAGTGTCCACGGCCGACTCCGCGGCCAGCACCGGGCCGCAAATAAGGATCGAAAACGCGAAAATTCGGGATATGGCGGTCATAGCATCAAATCGGGATTCTGACTCAAGTTGAGCCTCTAAATAACTGAATAGTTCACAGATTATTGCCCCTTTTTGGTCTATCTTGAGGTAATCTTGGCGTCACAACAAGGCCGTAGAGGCCGATATCTCCGTGTAGCGTGTCGATGAATTTCAAGGGCGGACTCAAGACTTTGCCGGGTGGCCTGTCCGCCGTGACGCTGCTCTGTCTGGCGTTACAGGCGTGGGCCGGTGAAGTCGTGAGCGGTCCGAAGGTCGTCTCAGACGTACTCCAGGATACGACCGGAAAGACCGACACAGGTTCCGGTTCGGCCGGGCCGGTTTCCGACGACCCGCCCGTCATTCCACTGGCCGATGCGGTGACCACCGCCGACGGACTGTCCGAGCCGATGAGCCTCCTGCACGCAGAGATTGCGCCGGGCACCTATCAACGATTGTCCTGGTCCGCTACGGAACTCTTCGAAGGAGTACCGGTGTCGACCCCGGTACTCGTCGTTAACGGCAAATTGGCGGGGCCGACGCTTTGTCTGACGGCGGCCGTGCACGGCGATGAGCTCAACGGCATCGAAATGGTTCGCCGCGTAATGCACGATCTGAATCCGCAGAAACTCGCCGGCGTCGTCCTCGGTGTGCCGATCGTCAACCTGCAGGGTTTTCGTCGCGGCTCGAGATACCTGCCGGACCGTCGCGACTTGAACCGGTATTTTCCCGGCAACCCGACCGGCAGCGCCGCGGCGAGAATCGCTTACTCCTTTTTCACCGAGGTCGTCACACACTGCGACGCACTGATAGATCTGCACACGGGCTCCTTCGAGCGCGCCAATCTTCCGCAACTGCGGGCCGATCTGCGAAACCCCGATGTCGTCACATTGACACAGGGCTTCGGCGCCACCGTCATTCTGCATAGCACACCGGCACGAGGCACTCTGCGACATGCCGCGACGGCGGCCGGTATCCCCGCCGTAACGCTCGAGGCCGGCGGGCCGTCCCAGCTCGAACTGAAGGAAGTCAAGCACGGTGTCAAGGGCATAGAAACGCTTCTGCATACCCTCGGCATGGTGAAGAAAATCAGGCTCCTGGGCGATGCGGAGCCGGTCTATTACCGCTCCACCTGGGTGCGCGCCAATCGTGGCGGCATCCTGCTCGCCGACGTCAGCCTGGGCAGCACGGTAAGACAGGGAGACGTTCTCGGCACGATTACCGATCCCATGAACAATGCCAGCAGTCGACTGTATTCGCCGCATTCGGGCCGCATCATCGGCATGGCCCGCAACCAGGTCGTCATGCCCGGATTTGCCGCATTTCACGTCGGCATACAGACCGACGAAACGCCCGATAGCGAATCCGAAGGCAACGATCCGCTTGCCCACGAATCCGACAGCGACGATTACGTTGACGGCGTATCCGAATAACAGCCGGTCATGCTGCGCACGCGACTGCTGCTGGCATTCCTGAGACTATCGACCGGCTTACCGTACCGCATGCAGATGCGCATGGGCTCGATCGCGGGGCGACTGATCTTTGTTTACGCCCGAAAACGTCGTGCCATCGCCGCGCGCAATATCGACCTCTGCTTTCCCGCGATGACCGCCGCAAAGCGGAAAGAACTCCTGCTCGCGCATTTCGCCTCACTGGGCCGCGCCCTGTTCGAGGCCGGTCTCGCCTATTGGGCCTCCGATGCGCGGCTTCACGGTCTGGCGCAGATCAGCGGCCTGGATAACCTGCAGGCCGCCCTCGCGCGCGGACGAGGCGTCATCCTGATCGCTGGACACTTCACTGCGATGGAACTCGGCGGTCGACTGCTCGGACTTGTCGCCCAATACGATGCCGTCATCCGGCCATTCAGTAATGCACAGATCGACGCAATCGTTCGGGCCGGACGGCGACGCGCGGTGAGGAAAGCGATACCGAAAGACAACTTTCGGGAGCTTCTCGAGGGGCTTCAGCAAAACCGGGCAGTCCTGATCACGGTCGATCAGGCGACCACGGCGGCCAACAGGGTCATGGCGCCGTTCTTCGGGGTCCCGGCGCCGACATCCGTCGTTGCGGCCCGAATCGCCCGTAAGACCGGCGCCGCCGTATTGCCGGTACTCTGGCTGCGCAAAGGCGATCGCTCGGGCTACCGGGTCGAGGTCGGCGAACCGCTGGCCGATTTTCCATCGGCCGGGCGCCTGACGGACGCGGCCCGGATCAACACGCTGATCGAGGAACAGGTTCTCGGGGCCCCCGAACAGTATTACTGGATCCACCGCCGCTTCAAGACTGAACCGTCCCCCTATTTCCTTTAAACTCGCGTCGCCATGGCAGACAAGCGCAGACCGCTGTATCACTTCTGGACGCCCAATTACTGGTACTTGTGGATTTTTCTCGGCTTTCTGCGCCTGAGTTTTCTGCTGCCCTATCGTGTACGGCTTCGCCTGTTCAGGTCACTGGGCCGCCTGCTGCACCGCCTCGACACCAGGCGACGTCGTACGGCGCAACGAAACATCGGGCTTTGCCTGCCCGAGCTGTCTCCGCAGCAGCGCGACACACTGGTATTGCAGCATTACCAATCGATCGGCGTATCCATGATGGAGCTCGGCCTGTCACTCTGGGCGACGGACGAGGAGATTGTCGCCATGAGCCGTATCGAGGGGGCGGAACATCTGAGGCGCGCCATGGATGAGGGTCAGGCCGTGATACTGCTGACCGGCCACTTCACCGCCATGGAACTGAGCGGCCCGCTGCTCCGCAGGCTGCATCCCGACATTTACGTGGTGTTTCAGCAGCATCCGAATCAACTGCTGATCGAGATCCTCAGAAAATCGCGCGAGCGTTTCATCAGGGGAACGATCGAGAGCAGCGATGTGCGGGCCATGATCCGTTGTCTGCGGTCAAAGGGGGCGCTCTGGTTCGCGCCCGATCAGACGGTCCGCAGCAAACAATCGATGCTGGTCCCGTTCTTCGGAGAACCCGCCATGACCAACGCGGCGACCAGCAAGCTCGCCAGACTCGGAAACGCCGTTGCCATACCCTATTTCATGAACCGTCTTCCCGAGGGAGGCTACCTGCTGACGGTGCTGCCGCGCATCGAGGGCTTCCCGAGCGACGATGCCGTCGAGGACACCAGGCGGTATCTCGCAGTTCTCGAGGCGCAGATACGCCGATTTCCGGATCAATACGTCTGGACCTACCGCAAGTTCAAGGGCCGGCCCGAACCGTTGCCCGACCCCTACCTGAACCTCGCAGAGATGAAGTAGCCGTCCAGGAACCGGCGCCAGTCCGATTCACCAAACTCCAGCCCGGGATCCAGCCGCTTGATCTTATTCAGCGACCTATTGAGCCTGGCCAGGTTTTTCTGCTGCCAGGAACCCGGTTGCCGTAACCGGCCGCGATCGAAATCGACCAGCCACAAGCCGTCGCTGCCGTCGATCTGAACGTTATAGGCGTTGAGGTCGGCGTGGCAGACGCCGGCCTTGTGAAACGCTGCGATCTGCCCCCCAAGCGATTGCCAGAATTCCTCCCCGCAGGGTGCGTTCGCCATGCGCGTCGACAACGGCACGACGTGCGGGATTCGCACCGTCAGCAGGTCGGCCCTGTAGGTGAGCCCGGCGCGCAGGTAACGGGCACCCACCGGTCGCGGCACCGGCAGATCCATCGCCACCAGCCTCGACAGCAGTCGCCACTCGGCGAACGCGCGGGTCGCCTCTTCGCCCAGCCACAGGTAGCTGTCGGTGACGAAGCGGCCGATCAGCCCGCCGCGCATGAAGTGCCGGAGCACGAACTCGCCCCGATTATTCTTGACGATCAGGGTATTACCCCGTCCGGACGCGCCGGGCTTGCCCCCGACCGGGGATGCGACCGGCCAGCCGTCGGCCGTGAAGTCCGCATCCGAGATCCCGCCGAGAATATCGTCGTCAAACAGAATGGCGCCGCCGGCAGTCTGAAGAATGACGGCGCTCAATACCAAGCATCCTCCGAAACTTTCAGCGACTTTCTGCCCATTATCGCCGATTTTAGGCGCATTTTCGCGCATTTTCGACGAAATTGACGCAGCTGCAACTCGCCGCTATCGAACTGGCGGGTCGGATAGTAATTCAACGATAGTCGGCACATATGACTGCCGGGTCGGTGCCCGAGGCCGTGAGGGCAATGCCTCAGTCGGCCTCCCCGGCGAGGGTATACTCGGCCCCGCAATAGGGGCACTTGGCGCTGCCGGTTTCCTCGATGGGCAGGTAGACCTTCGGATGGGAATTCCATAGATACATGCCCGGCATCGGGCAGGACAGCGGGATATCGTCGCGGTGCACTTCGTAGCGGTGCTGGGCGTTTGCCTCGATGAGATTCTGGTCAATCGTTCCGGATCTGGCTCTCATGCGCGCGATTATAACAAGGCCGCCAGCCGTGACGACGCAGACCCGACTGTACGGGCAGCGAGAATATTATCAAGTCTACGCTCGTCTGAACGGCAGCTCTCACACGGGCAAGTCGTCGGACGATTGCTGCGATGGCGACAGATGAAAATCGACCCAGAACGGCCAGAAGAACTCTTGGGATATGCTCCAGTCTTCCTCCGGCGGAGTGGGCGATTGCGATGCGTCAAGCTCGTGGCCCACCCACTTCAGAACCCGACCGGTTGACGGTCAGGCATTCAAATCGGCTCTTTCCTCGTTGCTCGAACGCCAGAACAAGAGACACGCGAGTAGCAGCAATACCGGCGCTGTTGCGGTCCCGGGGATATACGCGTTCGCTATCAACGACCAAACAGGATGGAGAATGCCGTTCAGAATCTCGATGATAACCCACACCATGACAAAGAACCTGGCGCCGGGTTTCTTGGTCTTGACGCGCGCAAAGTAGCACCAGCATCCGAACAACACGAAGGCTGTGTTACCCAGCACAAAGAACACGAAGGCACCCCCGGCGACGAATGTATCGACCCAATTGATGTATGGAAGCCTGTGGTATAGCCCGAACCAGGTCTCTTCAAGAGAGTGCATAGCTTGACTGGCGACCAGGCATGCAAACAGATTTTGAGAGTTCATCGCTTCCACGCCGCTCACTATCTGTTGAAAAGACTCTACCCGCTGTCGAGTTCGGTCGCGGTAGGAATGCCGGTCACCCGGCACCCCCCGCACAGATCCCAGCGTGCG
>JBHIDG010000192.1:0-6434 GCA_046760025.1 Woeseia sp.
GTCCGATTCCGCTCATGTCCTAGCCACCGTGTTCACCGGGCGGTCGAACCTGAAGGGTCTTCGCGCCCGATATGGTCTTGAACAGGTTGAAGGCCATCAGCGCCGCGCCGGAGAGGAAAACCAGCCCCGCAACCAGGCGCAGCAGATAATAGGGCGGCATGCTGGCCATGATGTCCCTGAAGCTGTAACGCAGTTCGCCGAACTCGTCGAGACTCAGCCACAGCAGCCCCTGCGAGATACCGGCGCCCCACATGGCGAGTACGTACAACATCGTCCCGGCCAGCGCGAGCCAGAAGTGAATGTTCGCGAGCCTGACACTGTACAGCTCCTTGCCGACCAGCCTCGGTACGAGGAAATAAAAGGTGCCGAAGGTGATCAGGGCGTTCCAGCCCAGGGCGCCGGAGTGCACGTGGCCGATGGTCCAGTCGGTGAAGTGGCTCACGACGTTGACGCTCTTGACAGCCATCATCGGACCCTCGAATGTCGCCAGGCCATAGAATGCGAGCGAGAGCACGATGAACTTGAGGGCGGGATCGGTACGCAGCTTCTGCCAGGCACTGCTGACGGTCATGATGCCGTTTATCATCGTCGCCCACGACGGTGCGAGCAGTATCAGGCTCATTACCATGCCGAGTGACTGCACCCACTCGGGGATCGAGTTGTAGTGCAGGTGATGCGGGCCCGCCCAGATATAACTGTAGGTAAACGCCCAGAACGCGACGATCGAGAGACGGTAACTCCAGATGGGCCTTTCCGCGTGTTTGGGCAGGAAGTAATACATCATCCCGAGGAAGCCGCCGGTCAGCAGGAAGCCGACCGCGTTGTGTCCGTACCACCATTGCAGAATGGCATCCTGGGCGCCGGCGAACAGCGAGTAGGATTTGAAGAGCGTCGCCGGCATCGCCAGACTGTTGCCGATGTGCAGCATCGCGATCACGATGATCAGGCCGCCATAGAACCAGTTCGACACATAGATCGCTTTCATCTTTCGTCGGGCGATCGTGCCGAAGAAGACGATTGCGAAGCACACCCATACGATCGTAATCGCGATATCGAAAGGCCACTCGAGTTCCGCGTATTCCTTGCCGGCGTTGATTCCCGCGAGCAGTGACAGGCCGCCCAGCAATACGCCGATCTGCCACGCGAACGCTGTGAACCAGGCGAGCCCCGGCAGGAACAACGGCGTGTGACAGGTCCGCTGCACGCTGTAGAACGCGGTTCCCATCAGTGCCGACACGCCGAAACCGAAAATGACCCCGTTGGTATGCAGCGCGCGCAATCTGCCGAAAGACAACCATTGCTGAGAGAAGTCAAGCCCCGGCCAGACCAGTTCGGCGGCCACCCAGACGCCCGCGGCCATGCCGAGCACGGCCCAGACGATGGCGAACATGACCAGCGCGGTCACGACCCGATCGTGATAAAAGCCGGACACGCCTAGATCCCCACCGCCGGGCCGAACCCGCGTCCCCAGAGGACGACCATCACGCCGAGCAGGCAAACGAAGGCGACCAGAACATAGCCGATCAGCGATGACGCCATGAGCATACCCCGCTCGGGACTGATGCGAAGCACGACGGGCAGGCCTCTGTAGAGCAGATACATGCTCCAGATCAGCGCCGGCACGAGCACGATGACGTTGATGAATACGTGCGGATAAAGATGAATGACGCTGCCGACCACGAGTGGCGCAGCGACGATCGTGACCAGTGAAAGGTGAATGCCCAGCGACGAGCGTGCGCCGTATGTCGAGGCCATCCACTTCGCGATTACCGCCGAGCTTACAAATCCGACAAGCAGCCCGATAAAATACCCGAGGCTGATCTTGCCGAGAACATCCTGATCAAGAAATAACGGCTCGGCAGCGCCCAGCCTCCAGCCGAACCACGACCCGCCGAAGTAAGCCATCACGGGCGGGATGGCGGCAAGCCAGATCACCAGCCTGAGGAACACGGTGCCTGCCTCGGGCCGTGCGTCCGCCAACACCTCGAACGCCTTACCCGGCCGGAAGAACAGCCACAGCAACATCGCAGGGGATATTGATTTTGGTGTTCGTATCCGCAAACCGCTCCGCACTCCCGTTTTCTCTCGCGAGTTTATAACAACTACTCACCATCGGCATACGGGTTTTCCGAAGCACGAGAGCGATTACCCGGCGGCTAGACTGTCAATAGAAATACACAGCTGGACAAGAGACATGATGAGCATTGACACCATTATGACGACCAATCTGGTTACGATTTCACCGACCGAAAATCTCGATACGGCACGCACGTTGATGCACGACAACCGCATTCACCATTTGCCGGTTGTGAACCAGGACGACGAGCTGGTCGGCCTCGTAACACTGACCAATGTGCTTGCAGCAACCGACTCGATTCTTCGCGATCCCGACAATCGAATGCATGCGAGTGAGATCAGCATTACCGATGTAATGGTCACGGATGTCGTTACCGTCGATGACCGCGTAAGCATGCGGCAGGCGGCGTTGTTCCTGGATAAATAAGGCATCGGTTGTCTGACCGTCGTCAGAGGCGGCAAACTGCACGGCATCATTACCGACACGGACTTCGTGGGCGTGGCCATCAATCTGCTCGAGCAGATCGAACAAACCGAGCCCGTGGAAGAGTAGACGTTCCCCGACAGGACCCAGGGAACGTACTTCCCGGAGTCCTTCCCCAGTGGATCGGCGACGCCGGTCTGATTCTCATCTATCATCCCGGAGTCATCACAGGAGCCATCCTTTCGCATGGATGCCAAACGCCGACGCCGTATCTTCGGACTAGCCCTGCCCATCATCGGCGGCATGCTTTCACAAAACCTGCTGAACATCGTCGACACGGCGATGGTCGGATTCCTCGGCAATGCCGCGCTTGCGGCCGTCGGTCTCGGCAGCTTTGTCGTTTTCATGTGCCAGGCGCTGATCCTCGGCGTCTCCACCGGCGTTCAGACCCTGGCGGCCCGCAAGAAGGGTGAAGGCCGCATCGACCGCGCAACCAGAGTCCTCAACTCGGCGCTGGTGCTGGTTCTGGTCGTAGCGCCAATGTTGTCGCTCGTTCTCATCCAGCTCGTCGAGCCCCTGTATCCTGCCCTGAACAGGGACGGGGCCGTCATCGAGCAGGGTGTTCCCTACCTGCAGCTACGGCTCGCCGCCACCGTGTTCGTCGGCATGAACTTCGCCTTTCGCGGCTACTGGAACGCGCTGGACCTGTCGCGCCTGTACATGTCGACGCTGATCGTGATGCACGCGTTTAACATCTTCCTCAATTACGTGCTCATATTCGGACACTTCGGCGCGCCGGCGCTGGGTGTTGCCGGGGCCGGCCTGGCCAGCGCCCTGTCGATGGCGATCGGCACCGGGATTTACTTCTATCTCGGATTCAAACGTGCCGGTGCCGATGGCTTCATGAAGGGACTGGCAACGCGCCGGGAGACTTCTTCCCTGATCAGGATATCCGGCCCGTCCGGCATCCAGCAGCTTTTTTTCGCGGCCGGCTTCGTGGTCATATTCTGGATCATCGGCAAGGTCGGCACGGCCGAGCTCGCCGCGGCCAACGTGCTGATCACGGTGACCCTGTTCGCCATCCTGCCCGGCCTGGGCCTGGGGCTGGCCTGCGCTACGCTGGTCGGCCAGGCACTCGGGCGCCGCGATCCCGGTGACGCATATCGCTGGGCCTGGGACGTGGCCAGGGTGGCCATCGTCGTGATGACAGTGCTCGGACTGCCGATGTGGTTGATACCGGACTTGGTGTCGACGATCTTCATTCACGATGACGCGACAAGAGACCTCGCGCGCTGGCCCATGCGTCTGGTAGGTCTGACGATGCCGATCGAGGCGCTCGGATTCGCTTTCATGCACGGGCTGCTGGGCGCCGGCGACGCCAAGGGGGTCATGTACGTCAGCGTCGGCATCCAGTGGCTGGTCATCCTGCCGCTGGCCTACCTGATCGGGCCGGTATTGGGGTTCGGCCTGCTGGGCATCTGGATAATGCAGGGCGGCGCCCGGTCGCTTCAGTCCATTCTGTTTCTGCGCAAATGGAAGGCCGGGCGATGGCGGGAGATCGCCGTATAGCGCGACCGTTAGCCTGAATATTGCACGAGAGTCCGGGATTGTGGGCGCGAGATCGTTGTGGCTGACACCGCTCTGGACCGAGAGCCATAGCGGGCTATGGCTCGAGGGAATAGCCAGTCAGGCGCAACGAGATCCGGTCACAAACCGGACAGCCAGTGAAAACTACAAGGAATAACCATTTGGGTCTTCGTCATCCGTAATCAAGTCATGAAGTCGTCAATGATCTCGGGCGGGCTCGTGCAAAATTCAGGTTAGGCAGGCTCGTCCGTCTGCCTTCTCTCCAGCGCGTAGATCGCGTCGCGCTCCGAGCCCAGAAACAGGGCAATCCAGCGGGTGCGCTCGTCGCTTTCCAGCGCCATCTTGAGGGCCATGGTCAGCGGCACGGACAACAGCATGCCGACCGGACCGAACACCCAGCCCCAGAACACCAACCCGATGAAGACGATCAGCGGTGAGATGCCGACGCCATAGCCCATCAGGCGCGGCTCGACGATGTTGCCGAACAGCATGTTCACGCCGAGAAAACACAGGGCCGTCGCGGTGGCCGCGCCGGCGCCGAGTTGCAATGCCGCCATCAGCACCGCCGGAACGGCTGCAATGATGGAGCCGATATTCGGCACGTAATTCAAGAGGAATGCGAGCATGCCCCAGAGCAGGGGAAAATCGAGCCCGATCATCCAGGTCAGAATCCCGATGAACAGGCCGGTCGCGATACTGACGAGGGTCTTGATGCCGAGATAACGGCCGAGGTTGCTGAGGAACAGGCGGGGGCGCTCGAACGACTCACCGCTCTTGCCGAATGCGGCGGCGATCTTGGTCGGGATCGTGGACGCTTCGAGCAGGATGAATACCATCGTGAACAAGATCAGAAAGGCGCTCTTCAGCACGTCCCCGACACCGTTCAGAATGCTCGCCACCAGTCCCATCGCCCAGCCCGGGTCGACGACGTCACCCAGATTGCCCGCCGCAAAATCCTGGTCGATGCGCTCGGCTACGAAGGCGATCATCTTCTTTACGACGCCATCGAGGCGCTCCTGGTACGACGGTAGGGCAGCCGTGAAGTCCGCGACTGACGTGCCGACGATCATGCCGACGGCGCCGAGCACCAGCATCATGACCACGACGATGGTCAGGGCCGCGGCGACGGCCGGGACGCCCTTTTTCTGCATCCACAGCATCGGGCGCACGCTGATCAATGCCAGGAAAACCGCCAGCAGGAACGGCACCAGCAGCACTTTCGCGGCCTGCATGCCGAAAATAAGAATGATGACGGCTGCCGCGCTGATGATGGCGTTCGTGTTCTCCCGCACAATGGCGCTCAATCGCTTCCCCTGTGCTTTACACTACCGGTTTTCGGCAGGCGCATCATCTCATATGCCCGGTTGCATTTGATATCCTGTCGCGATGGTTGAAACCAGCTCGACAATGCTGCCGCTCGGCACCGAGGCGCCGGCATTCACGCTGCCGGATCCTTCCGGTCGCAAGTTCTCGCTCGATGGAAGCGAAGGCGCGGACGCCTATCTGGTCATGTTTATCTGCAACCACTGTCCATTCGTCAAGCACGTCCGCGAGGAGCTGGCGCGTATCGGACAGGATTATGGGCGACAGAACGTCGCAGTGTACGCTATCAACAGCAATGACTATGAAAAGCACCCCGCGGACAGCCCCGGGGCGATGCAGAAAGAGGCCACCGACTGGGGATACGAGTTTCCCTATCTCGTCGACGCCGATCAGACCGTTGCAAAGGCCTACCGGGCCGCCTGCACGCCGGACCTGTACGTATTCGACGGGGGCCGAAAGCTGGTCTACCGGGGCCAGCTCGACGACAGCCGGCCTTCGAACGATATCCCGGTCAGCGGCCGTGACGTCCGTGCCGCGCTCGACGCCGTATTGAACGGAACCGGCGTATCCGAAGACCAGAGGCCGAGTATCGGCTGCAACATCAAATGGAAACCGGGTAACGAGCCGCAGTAGGACTGTTACGCCGCAACTGCGTCGGGCACCGGCTCCAGCTTTCTGATCGTGAACCCCGTATAACCGTATAACACGGACACGACCGGGTTGATGAGGTTCAGGAACGCGAACGGCAGATACGCGAGAGTCGCGACGCCCAGTGTTGCCGCCATGTACGCGCCGCAGGTGTTCCAGGGCACCAGTGGCGAGGTCAGGGTGCCGGAGTCTTCGATGATGCGCGAGAGGTTCTTCGGCTCGAGATTGCGCTTCTGAAACTCCGCCTTCGCCTTCTCCCTGTCATCGCGGAGGCCGCGGCGGTAGTAGGTTTCCGCGAGGAGCAGACTCGGCTCGAGATACAGAGGCTCGACAGCGTGGGCCTTGACCCTTTGCCTGATCGCTTCCCTCATCTCCT
>JBHIDG010000193.1:0-6421 GCA_046760025.1 Woeseia sp.
CCGGGTGTGGCCCTACGACGCGTCCAGTTGGCTCAAGTTCGGACTCTACATGCTGATAGGTTTTGGGTCTTGGCTCGGGGCCGCCACGGTTGAGCGCATTTTGGATTCGCTGTTATAGCGACTATGAACGAGAATCTCCTGTAGGCTGCTAACAAGCCATTGAGGACGGGGAGCGACAACGGCTATGTCTGCAAATGGCCGACCTGAGTCATTGGCATGTAGAGTAGCTGAGAGGCTGCTAACGGAAGCAGGAGACGCTCGGGCCGGTGAGTTTCGAAAGCGTATCTGTAAATGACTGGCTCGCGCTTGCGGATTCAACTTATCATTGCAAGTGCGACGTCGACTGAAACTGCCTGTTTGATCAGATAGCAGTTATTACAGCTACCAGCGATTACGCAGTTCGCGGAGTTTGAGAAACACGGTGCGCGGATCCGGGTCGTCACCGATTTCCGGAAACTGCTCTCTCAATCGCGCGATCACGGTGGGGCTCTGTAACCTGAAGAAGGTGTTGAATTGCTTTTCCTGGGCGAGGGTGGTGACGAGAGCGTCGCTGGGATCCTGATCCTCGTATTTGGCGATCATGTCCGCGGCCACGGTGTTATCGGGCTCGCGATCGAGCGTGAACTTCAGGTTATTGATGAGGTAATCGTGTCCCGGATAGATGAGCGTTTGGTCATCGAGGCTGTCGAGCTGGCTGGAGAAGGTCTCGTAGAGCTCGCTGGGATGGCCGCCGTGATGGCAGTTTCCTGCGCCGGCGTTGAACAGCGTATCGCCGCTGAACAACGCCGGCTGATCGGTATGTGACAGCAGGCAGATGTGACTCATGGTGTGACCCGGGGTGTCGAGGCATTCGAGCTCGACGGATGTGCCCACATTGATGAGGTCTCCCGCGCCGACGCCGCGGTCCATGCCGGGAATGCGGCCGCCGGCGTTCTCATGGGCGATGATCTTCGCGCCCGTCGCCCTGGCCATCGCCTTGTTGCCGCCGGTGTGATCGCCATGCTCATGGGTGTTGAGGATCTGCGTAATCGTCCAGTCGTTGGCTTTCGCCGCTGCCAGGCACTTCCTGTAGTCCAGCGGATCGATCGCCAGGGCGTCGCCGGTTTCGGGGCAGGCAATCAGGTAATTGAAGTTTCTGTAGGCGTTGCCGGTCCAGACCTGTTCAACAATCATGGGTAATTTCCTCGTCAGCACACCTGTCGAAGACGAGTTCGCCGCCGACCCAGGTCTGGATGACCCGAATATCGTCGATCTCGCTCTCGGGAATCTCGAAGTAGTCGCGGTCGAGGACGATGAAGTCTGCCCATTTACCCGCCTCGAGGCTGCCCAGACGATCCTCCTGGTGCGCGGCGTAGGCCGGCGCCCAGGTAAACGAGTGCAGCGCCTCCGCCCGGGTCAGCCTCTCGCCGGCATACCAGCCGCCGTCGGGCAGGCCATCGCGGCTCTTGCGGGTCACCGAGGCATAAAGCCCGTGCATCGGATTGGCCAGTTCGACCGGGAAGTCCGAGCCGTTGGCGATGATCGCTCCCGAGTCGAGCAACTTGCGCCAGGCGTATGCGCCCTTGATTCTCTCCGGCCCGACGCGGTCTTCGGCCATGTTCATGTCGCTGGTTGCGTGAGTTGCCTGCATCGATGCAATCACGCCGAGTTTCGCGAAACGGGGAATATCCTCCAGCCGAAGGACCTGCGCGTGCTCGATCCGATTGCGCAGCGGCGACGGCTTTCCGCCCTGTGCTTTCTCGATGGCATCGAGCGACTGTTTGTTGCCCAGATCACCGATTGCATGAATGCAGACCTGGAATCCCATGTCGTTGGACTTCTTTACGAATCCGTCCAGCTGTTCCTGGGTCCAGAACGGCAGGCCCCGATTCTCGGCGTCGTCGTCGTACGGCTCGACCATCGCGGCGCCGCGGCTGCCCAGCGCGCCGTCGACCATCAGCTTGACGGACGCGATCGCGAGACGGTCGTTGCCATAGGAGGGAATCGGATTGCCGAGGGCATCCAGGTTCTCGCCCGCCCCTGCCAGCATCCCGTACACGCGCATCGGCAGCTCGCCGTC
Organism: Woeseia sp.; assembly: GCA_046760025.1. Taxonomy (GTDB): domain Bacteria; phylum Pseudomonadota; class Gammaproteobacteria; order Steroidobacterales; family Woeseiaceae; genus JACZWL01. The sequence continues at coordinate 2,060 of JBHIDG010000193.1, forward strand.
GTCGGCCATCGACAGGTACGCTTCCGCCTCGGCGGTATTGATGCCGGCGTCATGCACGCTGGTGAGCCCGAGTGACGTCACGTGCCTGAAGGCTGCCAGAAAGGCCTTCCTGTAGTCTTCTTTGGACGGCGCCGGGATCCTGCTTGCAACCAGGTCCATTGCGTTGTCCACCAGCGTGCCCGTGGCATGCCCGGCGGAGACACGCTGGATCTTGCCCCCCACGGGATCTGGCGTTTGGTCGTCTATTCCCGCGATTTCGAGGGCCTTGCTGTTGGCCCAGCCCGCGTGCCCGTCGATGCGGCGCAGCCAGACCGGGCGGTCGGCAACGACGGCATCGATCTGCGCCGCGGTAGGGAATTCCCTGACCGGCCAGAGCACCTGGTTCCAGCCCCGCCCCTCGATCCAGCCCGAGCCGGGATGGGCCCTTGCGTACTCTGCGATCCGTGCCACCGCAGCCTCGACGCTCGGTATCCCGGTGAGGTCCAGTTGCACGTCGAGGAACCCCTGACTCGACATGTGCACGTGCGAGTCGGCCAGACCAGGCAACACGAACTGTCCGCCGCCGTCGATCCGGCTTGCGCCGGCGTGCTCTGTGATCAGATCTTCGCCGCCGGTGGCGATCACGCGGCCGTGGTCGTCAAAAATCAGCACGCTGAATTGCCGGATCTCGCCGCTCGCCGTCGAGGTGTAGCCGGTCACCGAATGCAGGAGCGTGTCTGCCGGGGCCGATTGTACGGCGCAAGCCGAACACGTAACGACGACAAGAGTTCTTACGATCGATGTCAACAGTCGATCCCGGGACAGTGGCTGCGGAACGCTTTTGTAGCAATTGTAGATGATCGGGCAGCTCAATTGAGCGCACTGCCATGCGCACGATGATGTCGGCCATCCGCCGGCCGGTAGGCCCGGTGGCCGCTGACGCTGCGCAGATAGGGGCGGCCTCCGTTGGTCGCGGCCATGACCCTGCCTGACAGCAGGCTAAAGAGTACAGTCCAAGTCATTGATTCCTCAGGAGTGGTATCAAGGCAACAACGGATTATTGTGGTTTATTGGCAACAATAAAGCGATAAACAGCCGGATATCGCAGCAATTGACCTGCAACGTTGACATCGCGTGGCAATTCTGCGAAGTTTTAACGCTGAAATCAGTAGCCTTTGAGCAACAGAAGGTCTGCTGACAGATTTCGACGACACCTTCAGGTACGACTTGGCGGGGGACCGCAAGGCCAAGACCAACGTACTGACGATGGTAGGAGCGGCTCCCGACGGGAGCCGCTTTTTTGTTGCAATTCAAAGCAGGCTCTTTCTCCAGTCGGCAATCGCGATGCCGATGTCTTCCGGTGAGTCCTCCTGTAGAAAATGGCTGCCCTTGACGGTGACTTCCTGCTGATTTTTCCAGCTCCTGCAAAACTTCCGCTGCGCACCGATCAGAATCGCACCGGGATCCGCATTGACAAACAGCTTGGGAATTTCGGATTCTCCCAACCAGGCCGAATACGCGGCGACGATGTCGTGCACGTCTTCGGGTTCTCCGTCGATCGGGATCTGCCGCGGCCAGGTCAGGGTGGGCCGCCGGTCTTCGCCACGATTCGCGAATGGCCGGCGATACACGTCCATCTCGGCGTCAGTCAATTCTCGAAGCACCGAACCGGGCAGCACCCGTTCAACGAACATGTTTCTGTCGAGAATCATCGATTCGCCGGCGTCGGATCGAAATCCCTGGAATACGGCCCGTGCCCCGTCGGGCCAGTCGTCCCAACTGACCGGTCTGACGATCGCTTCCATGTAGGCGATGCCCAACACCGCATCCGCATGCTGATGCGCCCAGTCGAATCCGAGCGCGGAGCCCCAGTCGTGTATGACCAGCGTCACACGATCGCGGATACCGAGTGCCTCCCAGGCGGCAAAGAGGTAGTCACGATGCTCGACGTATCGGTAGCTGTCCGGACCCGGGTCATCGATCTTGTCGGAATCGCCCATGCCGATGAGGTCGACCGCAATGCAACGGCCCTGATCGACGAGATGGGGCACGATGTTGCGCCACAGATATGACGAGGTCGGATTGCCGTGTTGAAAAACGATCGGATCGCCCGTCCCCGATTCGGCATATGCCATGCGCTTTCCCCCTGCTTCTATGAATTGCTTGGTCGGCTCTTCGGTGCTCGCCACGGTCGCTCCTCCCCGGGGAATCGTGAATATCGGATTATGCTCTGTTAGATTGTGCCCTAACAAATAACAGGAAACATTCATGGGGGAGTCGAATGACGCCTGAGAACCGTTCGGCTTACTGGCGTGCCAACCTGAGGCTTGTCAGTAGTTGTCTCATTGTCTGGTTCGTCTGCTCGTACGGATTCGGCATCCTGCTCGTCGAGCAGCTCAACGTCGTCCGCCTGGGTGGTTTTCGACTCGGATTCTGGTTTGCGCAACAGGGTTCGATTTACGTATTCGTGCTGCTGATCTTTTTCTATGCATGGCGCATGAACAAGATCGACCAGAAATACGACGTACACGAGGACTGAGCTGCTCGCATGGAGCTGAAAGTCCTGACTTATCTGGTCGTCGGCGCGAGTTTCGCGCTATATATCGGAATCGCTATCTGGTCGCGTGCGCACGACACGGGTGACTTTTACATTGCGGCAAAGAGCGTATCGCCCGTGGCGAACGGCATGGCGACGGCCGCGGACTGGATGAGTGCGGCGTCGTTTATTTCGATGGCCGGCCTGATCGCATTCCTCGGCTATGACGGATCCGTCTATCTGATGGGGTGGACCGGTGGTTACGTGCTGCTGGCCCTTTTTCTCGCCCCTTACCTCAGGAAATTCGGCAAGTTCACCGTGCCCGAGTTTATCGCCGAGAGGTACTATTCGAAGACGGCGCGCATCGTCGCCGTCATTTGCCTGATTTTCATTTCCTTTACCTACGTCGCGGGGCAGATGCGCGGCGTCGGGATCGTCTTCTCCCGATTTCTCGAAGTCGAGGTCACCGTAGGTCTGGCTATCGGTATGGGTGTGGTCTTTATCTATGCCGTGCTTGGCGGGATGAAGGGCATCACCTACACGCAGGTAGCCCAATACTGCGTATTGATATTCGCTTACACCGTGCCGGCAATATTCATCGCGATACAAATCACGGGTAATGCGGTTCCACAGCTCGCTTTCGGCAGCGAAATATCGGGCTCGGGCGTCAGTCTGCTGGACAAGCTCGACGACATCGTCACGTCGCTGGGCTTCAATCAGTACACCAGCGGCACCAAAGGCCGCATCGACGTCTTCTGCATCACTCTCGCCCTGATGGTCGGCACCGCCGGCCTCCCGCACGTCATCGTAAGGTTCTTCACCGTGCCGAAGGTGCGCGACGCACGCACCTCGGCGGGCTTCGCGCTGCTCTTTATTGCGATTCTGTACACGACCGCTCCTGCGGTCGGTGCCATGGCCAGATACAATCTCATCAACACCATGCAGCCGGGCGAGGTCGGCACCGACGACGGCAACCTTCTGTATGAGGAACGGCCCGGCTGGTTTAACACCTGGGAACAGACCGGCCTGGTTCGATTCGAGGACAAGAACGGCGACGGGCGAATCCAGTTTTACGACGACGCCAATCCCGACTTCTCCCGTACCGCCGAAAGCTATGGCTGGGGCGGTAACGAGCTCAGTGTCGATCGCGACATCATGGTGCTCGCAAATCCCGAGATCGCGCGCCTGCCGTCATGGGTCATCGCACTGGTCGCGGCCGGCGGCATCGCCGCGGCGTTGTCGACCGCGGCAGGACTGTTACTGGTCATCTCGGCCGCCGTGTCACACGACCTGATCAAGGGGATCTTCTTGCCCGACATCTCGGAGAGAAAAGAGTTGTTTGCCGGCCGCACCGCGGCGGCTTTCGCCATCATGGTTGCCGGCTACCTCGGATTCGATCCACCGGGCTGGGTCGCCCAGGTCGTCGCATTCGCCTTCGGGCTCGCCGCCGCTTCATTATTCCCCGTGATACTGCTGGGCATTTTCTTCAAACGGGCAAACAAGCAGGGCGCGATTGCCGGCATGCTGACGGGATTGTTCTTCACTTACGGCTACATCGAATATTTCAAAGGCCTGTTCCTCAAATGGGCGGGCTCTCCGTGGGGCGAGAACGTCGCCGAGCACTGGCTGTTCGGGATCTCTCCCGAAGGCATCGGCGTCGTCGGCATGGTGCTGAACTTTATGGTGGCCGTCTCGGTCAGTTACCTGACATCCGCGCCGCCCGAACGAATCCAGCACATGGTCGAACACATACGGGTTCCCAGGTCTGCCTAGAGGACGAACCGATGCTCAAAAGGACACTGGCGATCTGCCTTCTGATCCTCCCTGTGGGGGTAGCCGCGGAGCTC
>JBHIDG010000194.1:0-6411 GCA_046760025.1 Woeseia sp.
CATTATGCCAAGATAGTCGGCGAGTACCCGAAAGCGACCGCCATCGTCTGGTGCCAGGAAGAACCGCAGAATCAGGGCGCCTGGTATCAGATCCGGCACAGACTTCAGGTTCCGCTGCGCGAACACCAGACGCTTTACTATGCGGGCAGAGTCGGCGCGGCGGCGCCGGCATCCGGCATATTCAAACTCCATCTCCAGCAACAGCAGGCCCTGGTCGAGGCTGCGCTCGACATCGAGGTCAAGGCGAGCAAGTCCGGGAAACCGTCACAATAAGCGGAAGAGTATGAGTATAGAGATTACAGTTCCACAACTGCCCGAATCGGTGACCGATGCGATCCTCGTTGCGTGGCACAAAAGAGAAGGCGATTTCGTATCCAGAGACGAGAATCTCGTCGACCTCGAGACCGATAAGGTGGTCCTCGAAGTGCCGGCACCGTCCGCCGGTACCCTCCAGGAGATCAAGGTTTTGGACGGCACCACGGTAACCAGTGGCCAGCTACTCGCAATCCTCATGGAGGGTAAAGGGGCGCCCGCACAACCGGCGGCCAAACCGGAACCTGCCGCAAGACCGGTTGCCGAGAACAGCGATGTCCCTCCGCCGGCCGGCGCAGCAAGCTCGCACAAGCTTAGCCCGTCCGTGCGGCGCCTGCTGGATCAACACGATCTGGACGTGACCGTCGTCAGTGGCACAGGCAAGGATGGTCGTATCACCAAATCGGATGTAATGAAGTACCTGAAGAGTCACGCCGTCGAGAATGTGACGCCCGGCGAGACCCCGATGCCCGTGGGCATCAGCCATGTGCCCGGGACGCCCGCCAGAAACGAGCAGCGAGTGCCGATGACGCGGCTGCGTTCTCGCATTGCCGAACGCATGGTAGAAGCGCAACACAGTGCCGCAATGCTGACGACGTTTAACGAAGTAGACCTGACCAAGGTGATTTCGCTGCGCACGCGCTACAAGGACTCATTCGAAGAAGAACACGGTGTCCGACTCGGCTTTATGTCGTTTTTTGTCAGGGCGACCGCCGAGGCGCTCAAGAGGTATCCAGTCGTGAACGCGTCCGTCGAGGGCAATGAAATCATCTATCACGACTATTACGACATCGGTATCGCGGTGTCGTCCGAGCGTGGACTGATGGTTCCGATACTTCGCGATGTAGACCGGCTGAGCTTTGCGGAAATAGAAAGCAATATTGCGGAACTCGGCAAGAAGGCCAGACAAGGCACGATGAGCATGGAGGAGTTGACCGGCGGTACTTTCACGATCACCAATGGCGGAATATTCGGGTCGCTCCTGTCCACGCCGATTCTCAATCCGCCACAGAGCGGCATATTGGGCATGCACGCAATCCAGGAACGGCCCATGGCAATGGGCGGCGAAGTGCTCGTTCGACCGATGATGTATGTTGCACTGACCTACGATCACCGGATCATCGATGGCAGGGAAGCCGTCAAGTTCCTGGTAAGTCTGAAGCAATCGCTCGAGGATCCGGGCCGGCTCCTGTTACAGGTTTAGACCGACGTGAGCAGAAGTTTTGACGTCATCGTGATCGGCGCCGGCCCGGCCGGGTATGTCGCCGCAATTCGTGCGAGCCAGCATGGCCTGAGCGTCGCCTGCATCGACGAGTGGGTGAACACCGACGGCGGCAATGCATTCGGTGGAACCTGTCTCAACGCCGGGTGCATACCTTCCAAGGCATTGCTCGAATCGTCAGAGCTCTTTCACCGAGCCGGTCACGAGTTCGGTATGCATGGAATCAAGGTGTCGGGCATCGCCGTGGACCTCTCGGCAATGCAGAAACGCAAGGCCACGATTGTGCGCCAATTGACAGCCGGCATCGCCGGCCTGTTCAAAGCGAACAAAGTCGAAGGGCTCGTCGGTCACGGCAAACTGCTCGCCGGTAAACAGGTCGAGTTCACGCCTGTCGAGGGCGACGTCGAAGTGCTCGATACGCAGCATGTCATTCTCGCCCCCGGTTCGACGCCGATCGAGTTGCCGGTTGCTCCATTCGATGGGCAACGCATCGTCGACTCGTGGGGCGCACTCGAATTCACGGAAGTTCCCAAGTCGCTTGGCGTCGTCGGTGCAGGCGTGATCGGGCTCGAACTCGGCAGCGTGTGGAACCGGCTCGGTTCGGAAGTTGTTATTCTGGAATCGATGAACGATTTCCTGTTCATGGCCGACAGAGAACTCGCCAAAGAAGCGCAACGGCACTTCGGGAAACAGGGAATGAAAATTCACCTCGGTGCGAAAGTAACATCGGCAAAAGTCTCGAAGGATGGCGTTACGGTGAATTACGAAGACAAAACCGGTCCGCTTAACCTGAATGTCGATAAGCTGGTGGTAGCCGTCGGCCGCAGGCCTTTCACGGACGGCCTGTTCGCCGAAGACGCCGGCGTTATGACGGACGAGGACGGATTCATCGAAGTCGATGAACAGTGTCGCGCCAGCATTAAGGGCGTATATGCCGTCGGCGATTGTGTAAGGGGGCCGATGCTGGCCCACAAAGGCTCCGAAGAAGGCGTAATGGCCGCCGATCTCATCGCCGGCCAAATCGCAGAAGTCAATTATGACGTCGTTCCCTACGTCATTTACACCGCGCCGGAGATTGCCTGGGTGGGTAAAACAGAAGAGCAAGTCGAGGCCAGTGGCCGGCCGTACAAGACCGGCACCTTTCCGTTTGCCGCAAGCGGCAGGGCGAAGGCGATGGAGCAGACAGCAGGCATGGTGAAAATTGTGTCGGCGGCGGACGATGACGAAATACTTGGCGTCCATATCGTTGGCGCCATGGCTGGTGAGTTGATTGCCGAAGCGGTCCTGGCAATGGAATTCTCGGCCAGCACGGAAGACCTGCAACGCACGATACATGCACATCCGAGCCTGGCCGAAGCGATGCATGAAGCCTCGCTGGCGGTCGACAAGCGTGCGCTGAACTACCCCAATAAATAGGGGAACAACAGGGGGCGGACCCCAACTAATTCCTGCGTCGCACCGACGTCACGTTCGGCACCTGCTCGAGCCGGCTGATGACGCGGCTCAAGGTCGGCAGGCCCGGCACTTCGACACTGAGTTCCATGACGGCCTGCATATTGCTTTTGTCGGATTTCGTTTGCAGATCCACGACGTTTATATTTTCGTCCGCGAGAACACTGCTGATGTCGCGCAACAGTCCTCGTCTGTCGTACGCGAACAGGGCCAGTTCGACAGGGTAGGTCGTGTGCTCCGAGGCATCCCAGTCGACTTCTATGACGCGTTCCGGATGGCGTGCATGCAGGCTGAGGAAATTGCCGCAATCCTGGCGGTGAATGCTGACGCCACGGCCCTGCGTGATGTAACCGACGATATGTTCAGGGGGCACAGGCCGACAGCACTTTGCAAAAGCCGACAGCAAGTCGCCAACACCGCTGATCGGGGTCTGACCCCTTTGCGTTCTGCGTTGTTTTCTCTGCCTCGGCTTTCTCGGTATCCTGCCCGATCCGTCACGACGCAGATTCTGCAGCGCCGTCGCGATCGAAGCCGACGTAATATCTCCCGCACCCAGCGCAACGCTAAGGGCGTCGCTGTCATTAAACTTGAGCTGCCTCGCGATGTCGTTCGCCGGAACGTCACGCACGTTCAGTCTGGCCAGTTCGCGGTCGAGGATTTCACGACCCTGACGGCGGTTCTGATCCTTGTCCTGCCGCCTGAACCATGATCTGACCTTGGTCCGGCTGCGCGTTGCCGCCAGGTAGCCGAGCTGCGGGTTGATCCAGTCGCGGCTGGGTTGTGGCTGACTCGCAGTGATTATCTCGATCTTATCGCCGTTGTGAACCTTGTAGGTCAGGGGCACGATCCGGCCGTTGACCTTTGCACCGCGACATCGATGGCCCACCTGTGTGTGTACGTGATAGGCAAAATCGAGCGGCGTCGCACCGGCAGGCATTTCCACGACATCGCCTTTCGGGCTGATTGCATAAACACGATCCTCGAAGACGTCGTCGCGAATCTGGTCGAGCAGGTCGCCATCCTGATCCGTTGGCTCGAGTATGTGACGTAGAAAGCGGATTTTCTCATCGAATGTGGCAGCCGGCGGACGACCTTCCTTATAGCGCCAGTGCGCGGCGACACCGAACTCTGCCTGCCTGTGCATGTCGTACGTACGAATCTGAACCTCGACCGTCCGGCTTTCGGGACCGATGACGGCCGTATGCAATGACCGGTAATTATTCTCCTTGGGATTGGCGATGTAGTCGTCGAATTCGCCGGGCAGGTATGCCCACAGGTTGTGGACGATGCCGAGCACCGCATAACATTCGCTGACATCGTTTACGAGCAGACGCACCGCGCGCACATCGAAAATGTGCTCCAGAGCGGATCCTTTGTGCTGCATTTTTCGCCAAATACTGAAAATATGCTTTGGACGGCCGCTGACTTCGGCGTCGATACCTGTCTTCGCGAGTTCGATTTCAAGCTTTGACTTCACGTCATCGATGAATGACTCCCGTTCCCTGCGTGTCTCGTTCAGCGTCTTGGCGATCTTCCGATAGGTGTCGGGCTCGAGATACCGGAATGCGAAGTCCTCCAGTTCCCACTTGAGCTGCCAAACGCCGAGTCTGTTCGCCAGCGGCGCGTAGATCTCGCGAGTTTCGATCGCGAGCGCCTGCTTTTCGTTGACCGGGGCATTCTTGGCGCAGCGCAATCGGTAAAGTTGTTCGGCGATTCTTACGAGTACCAGCCGCACGTCGGACACCACTGCCAGCAGCATTTTTCGCAGCGCTTCCGACTGCTGCACGGCGAGCGCCTCCCCGGGCTGCCAGTTCGCTGGCAGATTGAAACTGCCGAGTTGCACCAGGCCATGGACGATGCCGGCGAGCTCCCCGATGTCGCTGGCCTCGAGGGCCTTGTCCGTCAGCAAACCGTCGCGAACGAGCGGGTAGGCATGAACGGCCGCAATCACGGAGGGGGACAGCCCGAGTCTTGCCACGACATCGGCGATCTCCCGGCCTTCCTGGCATACCGCCCTGGTCTCCTCCTTGCTGTCGAGCGAGTCGAGCAGCGCCCTGGCAGCGCCGACGAGTTGCCCGGCGTCGTCGCCGATGTGCCGGCTTTCGAGCTTGGAAGTGACCATTCGGCGCTGTTTCAGTGGTGTGCGAGGTTCAGAGAACCGTTATCATACGCCCAGTTTTCGGGCCGTGACCCATCGGTTCGCAACATTATCTTGGGCATCCGCAAAGGCATATGGCAGGACATAGTAAATGGGCGAATATCCAGCACCGCAAGGGTGCACAGGATAAGAAGCGCGGTAAGCTGTTCACCAGACTCATCAGGGAGATAACGGTCGCTGCGCGCATCGGCGGCGGGGATATTGCGGCCAACCCGAGATTGCGCCTTGCGGTTGATAAGGCCAAGGCGCAGAGCATGCCCAAGGACAATATCGACCGGGCAATCAAACGCGGCGCCGGAAACCTGGACGGCGCCGACTACCAGGAAATCCGTTACGAGGGGTATGGTCCCGGCGGGACTGCAGTGATGGTCGATTGCATGACCGATAATCGGAATCGTACGGTTGCGGCGGTCCGACACGCGTTTACGAAGTTCGGCGGCAGCCTCGGTGCCGGCGGCTCGGTAAGCTATCTTTTCAATCACGTGGGACTGCTGTCTTATCCGGCCGGGAGCGACGAGGACGCCGTCATGGAAGCGGCAATCGAATCAGGCGCGGAGGACGTCGTCGTCGATGATGACTCGTCGATGGAAGTTTTGACAGATCCGGCGGAATTCGAATCGGTCAGGGACGCAATGCGTGAGGCCGGGTTAGCGCCTGAAATCGCCGAACTGACAATGCGGGCCTCGACGCACGCCGAACTGGAATTGCACGAGGCGGGTTCAATGATCAAGATGCTGGAGATGCTCGAGGATATCGATGACGTACAGAACGTCTATACCAACGCCGACATCAGTGAAGACATACTGGCCCGGTTATGACCGCTGAGAAGCTGAGAATACTCGGTATTGATCCGGGATCCAGGCTGACCGGATTCGGCGTGCTGGACTTCGAGGCAGACAGCCCGACCTATATTGCGAGCGGCACCGTGCAAAGCACCGATGGTGATTTTCCGGACCGACTCAAGCTGATCTTCGATTCCATTAGCCAGATAGTCAAGCAGTATCGGCCCGATGTCGTTGCCATCGAAAGTGTATTCGTGCATCGGAATGCCGCCAGCGCCCTGAAGCTGGGGCATGCCCGGTCGGCCGCGTTGTGTGCGACATTCGAATTGAATGTTGAGGTCTTCGAATACGCGCCACGTGAAATCAAACAGGCAGTCGTCGGCAATGGATCCGCGACCAAGGACCAGGTTCAGCACATGGTGGTCTCGATTCTGCAATTGGACGGGGAACCGACTTTTGACGCGGCCGATGCGTTGGCAACGGCA
>JBHIDG010000195.1:0-6232 GCA_046760025.1 Woeseia sp.
TCGATAACTGTCGTTGCCGGTCTCGAGGATATGGCAGTGGTGCGTGAGCCGGTCGCGATGTTGTTTATAGACTGACCGGGAGGAGTCCATATACAAAGCAGACAGCTGCTTAGTCTGGGCGTCGAGCGACTCCAGTCCAAGTGTACACCCAATAATCAGGCATCCACCAAGGCAGCCCTGCGTCCGGTGGCGGATATCCCACCTCCATACCGTCGTCGATCTCGAATCCCGCGTCTCTGAGCATAGATTCAATATTACAACTCAGGCTGCACCCCCCGAAGACCCTCTTGTGGATCGGTTCCTCAAGGACCTGAAGTAGACGGTGAAACCGGTGCGGGGTGCGGCCGTGATCCATGAAGAGGAACTGACCGCGAGGCTTAAGCACCCGCTTAATGTCGGCCAGTGCTGCGGGTCCATCTGAGATCGTACAAAGGGTGAACATGGATACCACCGTATCGATACTCTCGCTCTCAAGCGGCATGCTTTCGGCACCGACGTTTAGCCACTCAGAATTCACGCTGGAAACGGCTTGGTTCTGCTTTATGTACGGTTGAAATGACTCGGTAGGCTCTATCAAATAAACAAGCTCTACCTTCGACGGATCGTAAAAGCGCAAGTTCTCGGCCGTAGCCGGTCCGACGTCAACGACGATGCCTTGGGCATTTGCTAAGAATTCGCGGCGTATGTCGTCTATCCCAGCTCCCAGGTAGTTGGTCAACTTGGGATATAGCGTGTCGCAATACCAGCCCATGTTTGTAATCCTATCAGAGTTAAACGCTTCCTGAATGACTCCTTCTGGCCTATTCTGTTGAAAAACCCCAAATCTAGGAGACGTCGATTTTCTGCTGAATGCCAATCACCTGTAGAATCCAATACCGTTCTTGCGCCTGACTTCGCCAGGTGCCTCGTACCGAATTTTCGACTGCAATTACTGTCCCCCCATATCAAAAAAAATTCAATTTGTCTGAGAAGCTAAGATTTTTTCATTGGCCTCCAAAACAGAGTTTTTCAACAGAATAGGCCGTTCTGCGTCATTCACGGCTTAGCTTTTCAAGCGTTCTGAATGACTGGTGTGAGCCAGAGCTGCCATTCAATTTTCGATCGAGGAAAATCTTGATTTAACGTCCTGGCGTTGCTCATTGTCGTCATTGAGTGTAGTTCGGCGTGTGTATTTGACCCGGTGTTGGCGCCAAATTGTCCGCAGGCGATTGATTGCTGGTGCCGAGGTTCATCAGGACTAAACGCCGATTCACACCCTTCCGGTATGCCATGGGCAAGTGCCGCCAGAAGTCGAATAAACTCTACCTGTCGTCTAACATAATTGACATCGTATCGAGCATATCGGACATTTGGTCCAGTTTAGTTGATCTGGTAAATCTCGGTGAACCTGCCCTTTCAAGAAAAGAGCATTTGGAGAGCATTGATCATCATCATTATTACGTACAAGTATCGCTGCAATCGTCTATTCAGCAGCGGGATTGGGGAGGCGGTTTTCAAGTCCGCTACGCAGCGCCCTCTCCGTCGTCGGGCATTGTGAATCGTGGCGCTTGCCAACACTATTCGGCAGTGTCGATTCCATCTCGGTGAGATGACACAGAAAGAGCTGGCCGAACTCATCGGCGTGAGCCGTCAGACGGTCCACGCCATCGAGCGTGGTAAGTACTCGCCGTCGTTGGAAGTAGCGTTCCGAATCGCCCGCGTATTCGGGACGTCGATCGAAGACATATTCTTTTACGAACCCGATATCGAAGGCGAACACCCGTTCAAAGACGGCCTTGAGTTGGAAATCTCGTGGCATGACGGCAGAGGCGAAGGCACTGATAACGAGGGGCAGTAGGCACGGGTCGCGTCACTACCAAGCGCGAAGCGCTGTAGTGACGCGGTGCACTGGACCAGCAATGGCGGGCGTTCTGGCCGTATTTAGCGGGTTCTCGGTGAGTGATGCGACATCAAACGCGTGCTTTCGCCTTGACGCGAAAGTTCGTCCCTGTACCCCATCGGACGCTGGTGTATTTACTCGGAAATAACCCTGCACCGACTCGCAGGGCTTATCTATAGACAACTCTCGCAATTTGTACTAGCGTAATCTGCATGATACGCAACCGCTGCGTCAAAGCGGTACCTGGCAGGGGTCATCCTGTCTAGGGTCAGAGCATGTTTTGCATGCTTTTGGCCCACGTCGGGATTAGAGAGCCCGTCATCTTCAACCCCAGCTGAAATGCGACGTTTCAGCATCTTCGACATAGCTTGAGCTTTTCTGCTCGGCATCTTCAGCACGGCCTGACTGTGGTGTTCGGCTGCGCGTTCTCATACGCCTTAAGGCGTTTCTTTTACTCATACCTAAAGGAGGTAGATATCCACTCGTTTTGAATGAGGCCCTATGGGCCAACTGGTAGCCGCCGAAGAATCTCAAAAGAGATTCCCAGCGAACCTGATTAAGGCTTCAGGCCTTATGGGACTGGTGTCCCGTGACCTTGTCCGATCCTGGATCGGACCTCGTATGCCAAAAGGCTGCGAGCTGGTCATCCAAACTGACCAACAAGGATATATGCACCGTGAAAGACCTGAACTACCAGTTGATGAAGCTCTGTCGAGATAACCGGGACGGTGGATTTTCAACCCAGGCGACCCGGTCCCGGATATTGGACCTGATCGCGAGCCAGCTCAAAGAGCTGGGTTACCGGCGCATGCAGAAAAGATCCCTAAAACCGAAGCACGTGGATGCCCTGATCAATCATTGGCAGGACCAGGGCATCAGTGTGGGCACACTGAAGAATCGCTTGTCTGCCCTTCGCTGGTGGGCGAAGAAAGTTAACAAGCCCAGCATTATTGCCAGAGACAACGCTGTCTATGGAATCGGCAAACGGACGTATGTCGCCAAGGAATCCAAAGCGCAGGAATTGGATCAGGAGAAACCATCCAAGATCTCGGATCAATACGTCCGATTGAGCATCCGCCTGCAGGCTGCATTCGGATTGAGACGCGAGGAGTCGATCAAGTTCAGCCCGAGCTACGCAATCCAGGGAGATCACATACGCCTCAAATCGAGCTGGACCAAGGGCGGTCGAGCCAGAACGGTACCGATCAGGAATGATGAGCAGCGGCATTTGCTCGAGGAGATCAAGGCATTCGCCAAAGGCGGTTCCCTGATTCCGGCGCACCTGAATTACGTCCAGCAGTTACATCGCTATGAGCGACAGCTCCGCAATGCAGGCTTGACAAAACTCCACGGCCTCCGGCATGCGTACGCTCAACGACGTTATGAAGAACTCACTGGCTGGAAATCTCCAGCGGCTGGCGGCCCAGCCACGGATTCCCTAACGACAGATCAACGCGCGCTCGATTTGAAAGCGCGCGCCGTGATTAGCAATGAGCTGGGCCACAATCGCGAGGCCATCTCTGCAGTGTATCTCGGTCGATGACAGCAAGTCGGGAAACCGTTGTGCTCTTGCCCCGCCTGGTGCGCTTTCGAGACGCACCCGGCTATCTCGGCATGGATCGCAACCGCTTCAACCGTGAGGTCCGGCCTCATCTCACGACAATTCCTATCGGCCGACAGGGTATTGCCTTTGACCGGCTTGAACTGGACGCCTGGGTGGACGACTATGTGTCGTGCAACGGGCGTCCCGCGGCTCGAAGGAGAAAGCCATGGGACGAATAAGAGCAGCCGGACTCATCAAACGCGGTGATATCTGGCACATAGATAAAACGATAGGAGGAAGACGCCTGTGTGAAAGCACAGGAGAAACAGAGTTAGAACAGGCGGAGTCTTATCTGGCCATGCGGATAGAAAGGGCCCGCCGAGCGTCGATTTACGGCGAACGACCAATGCGACTGTTTCGAGAAGCCGGCGAACGATACGTACGAGAGAACCAGCACAAGCGAAGCATCTATCTCGACGAGTTGCACCTAAGGCAACTCGATCGGTTCATAGGTGACTTGGAACTTCGAAGGGTTCACATCGGTACGTTGCAGGACTTCATCGACGACAGACGCGCTCAGGGCAGGAAGACGAAGACCATCAATCTGGCCCTGGCGACGGTGAGACGTATCTTGAACCTGGCCGCTTCCGAGTGGCTGGACCAATATGGCCTCACATGGTTGGACCGACCGCCGAAGATCACGTTGCTTAAGGTTACCGATGCGCGCAAGCCCTACCCGCTTTCCTGGGATGAGCAAACGCGGCTTTTCAAGGAGCTACCGGCCCATTTGGCCCGGATGGCGCTCTACAAGGTCAACACCGGTTGCCGCGAGCAGGAAGTGTGTTCGCTTCAATGGGATTGGGAAGTAGAGGTACAGGAGCTGGAAACCTCGGTCTTCATAATCCCCGAGACGCTCGTCAAGAACGGTGAAGAGCGTTTGGTTGTCTTGAATCGCACGGCGATGTCGATCGTCAATGATGTGCGAGGCAAGCACCGAAAGTTCGTCTTCACCTACAACGGCAAGCGAATCCGGAAGATGAACGCTTCAGCGTGGCGGAAGGGACGGTTAAGAGCAGGGTTGCCGCAAGTCCGGGTGCATGATCTAAAACACACGTTTGGCCGCCGATTGAGGGCTGCCGGCGTGTCGTTCGAGGACAGGCAGGATTTGCTGGGACACCGCTCGGGGAGGATCACAACCCACTACTCAGCAGCCGAATTTGGCAATTTACTTTCGGCAGCTAACCGAGTGGTTGGCCAGGGGTCACGCAAAACTCCCGCACTGTTCATTCTAAAGAAAAAAGCAGCTAGCGCCTGAGACACTAACTGCTTGATCTAACTTCGAAAAGTTGGCGCGCCCGGAGAGATTCGAACTCCCGACCGCTCGGTTCGTAGCCGAGTACTCTATCCAGCTGAGCTACGGGCGCTGTGTCTAGCAGTCGATTATACAATGGCGCCTGGTGGCGGACGGCGCATTATAGGGACAGGAGCCCCTGAATTCTAATTTTCGGCCGGCCCGGCCGAAGCGATGCCGCTCAGGAGCCCCATGTGACCCGGTATCGGGCTGCCACCATACATCTGCAGTGCGTACTGATCCCAGAGCGCCCGTGCCTGCGTGACATTGCCATAGGCTATAGCGCCCAGCATCGCGGCATCCAGCAGGTAGCCGCGGTGTTTGCCGGGCGCGTCGACCGGCATGATCTCGATCAGGGCGCTTGCTCTCTCCGTCATCGCGGCCGCATCCCGTTCGGCCACCGCCCGGTACAAGTCGAACCAGCTGACGATCAGCGGGAATTGCTGCCCTTTGCATTGCGAGCGGTCGACGGCGTCGATTAGGCTCGCGCCGTTCTCCGGACTCGAGAACGGCAGGCTGGCCACCATCAAATCCTGCACATACGTGAACCATCGGTTGATGTCGAAATCGTCCTCGCAGTAATCCGCCGCCTGCCTTAGCCAGGTCGCGAGGAGCGAATACTCATGCGGCGCAGTTATCCCGTCTGCTTCGAGTGCGACTTCCGATACCCCGATGACAATCCGGTTGTACAGCCAATCGGCCGTCAGAATACTTGTGAGCCGGTCCAGGTGGCGAGTACGAACGATGGCACTGAAATCCAGTTTCCGGTCACCCAGCATTTCCAGCATGGGCAGCGGCGCACGAAGCCACGATGAGAACAGGTCGGCTGTCGAGCCTTCGAAGCGGGCTCTGCCGGCATTCAAATCGACGTAGGGATAGTAATCGGAGTTCGCGGGCGCCGCGTGCTGATTCAGGAAGGCATCGAGCAGGGCGCGCTCCGCAATGATCCGGACGTCGAGATCCGCAGCGGTCCGTATATCGACTCTTGCAAGTTCGGCTTTGATGCCGGAGTCCAACAGCGCCGACCACTGCGGATTTCCCATGCGGCCGTTCTTGCTTGCGACCAGGATGATGTTGCCGTCGTCCACCGCGAACATGACGAAGTCGGAGAAGTTTTCGGCTATGGCTTTGAGGATCGATATCGCGAGATCGTCATTGAATTCGTAAAGCTGTATCCATTGCACGAACACACCGTCATCTTCGAGATGGTTGCCGACCCTGTCGTAGAACTCGGTCGAGAAAAGACTCGCCACGCCGCTGACCCAGGGATTGGATGGTTCAGCGATGATTACATCGTACACGCTGTTGTGCAGAGAGAAGTATGTCTTTGCGTCTTCGATGTAAGTACGGCTTCTCGGGTCTTGATGCGCGCGCCAAACGAACGCGCCGAATCCTTTGGATGCTTCGACCATGGCCGGCTCGATCTCTATCGTATCGACCGTTTGGACGTCCCTTTTCG
>JBHIDG010000196.1:0-6167 GCA_046760025.1 Woeseia sp.
CACGAGCTTCATGGGTAGAAAGGATTCAGGCAGGTCACGCCCGTGTCCGCGATGTCCGCCACATTCTCCGTAACCAGCGTAAGATCGTGAACGTGCGCGGTTGCAGCCAACAGGCTGTCGATTGCTGGCAGGGGTCGAACCCGGTTGAGTCGGCCCCATTCTTCGGCGATCGACACTGTGATTGGCAGAATCCTCCGACCGAATAATTGTTTGACCCGGGTGAGCCATCGATCAAGCGCGACTGCCTTTTGCGGGTCGCGCGGCCTGATTCGCTCGATTCCCTGTCGAATCTCACCGATGACGAGAACGCTGAGAAACAGGTCCTCGTCGGCGACAGCGGAAAACCATGCTGCAACATGAGGGTCCATCCGGTCCTGCTTTCGAATCTCGGATATGACGTTTGTGTCGATCAGGAAACTCAAAGATCCGATACTCGACCGGTGTCACGTGAACGCCTGATCCGGACTCCTTCCAGGGGGGCGGCAGCGAGCAGTGCCTTGAGCCCCTCACTTCCCGGCCTGATCAGTGCCGTGAGTTCTTTCCTGATCCGGTCAGCCGCCTCACCGCGGTCGCGCAGCAGTTTCGCCAGCCGCCGGATCAGTGATGCGTCGGACTCTGACACCTCCACTTCCACCCGTCTGAGTCCCTGTTCCTTGAGCCGCCGCCGGTAGTTTTGTGTGGCTTTTCTTTGTGATGTGCCCAACGATCCCTTCTATTTCCGGTAATATATCCGGAAATATAACAAAGAACGGCCCTCGAGCCAAGCGACTTTATCGGGCGAAATCGACAAATACTCGAAGACTTAAATGGGCAGGACCGTCGTGTGCTTGATCTCGGACAACGCAATGTTCGAATTGATCTCCTGCACGCCGGGCAGCTGCGAGAGCTTGTCGAACATGAACCGCTCGTACCCCTTGATGTCCTCGGCAACGATACGCAGCAGAAAGTCGACGTTGCCGAGGAGCACATAGCAATCGAGTACCTCGGGGTAGCTGCGCACCGTCTCTGCGAACGCCGTCAGGTTGCTGCGGCCGTGAGAGGTGAGCTTGACATGAACGAACACCATGGTGTTGAGCCCTACCTTTTCGCGGTCGAGAATGACGGGCTGATCCACAATCACCCCTTCGTCACGCAGGCTCTGGACGCGGCGCCAGCAGGCGGACTGGGACAGGCCGATCTGCTCGCCGATTGCCGAGGCCGTGATGCCCGGCTCGGTCTGCATGATTTCCAGAATCCTGCGGTCGATCTGATCGATGTGAAGTGGGCGCATAATTTATTATTCCAGATGCTGTAGAATGCATAGATTATGCACAAAAGCTGCACTTGGCAAAAGAATTAGCAATAAATTTCGGGCTTCACCCGGATATATTGGAGTGCTCTGTCACGGACGCCGTTCGCGTACTATGATGCAGCTCCCGCAGCACGTCGATGTTGCGGCCGAGCCGGTCCCGGCCAGCGTTGCGCGTATGCGGCAACCGGACAACAAGAAGGAATCGCGATGGCGACCAAGTCACGACTGCATATTCCGCGCCCATCGGCGCGGCCCGGCGAGAAGCCCGACTTCAGCTATCTCGAGCTCTCGCCGGCGGGCAGTGTCGAAAAACCGCCGGTCGGTGCACGCACTCGTGATATCGAAAATTTGAGTTTCGACCTCGTGCGCGTGCTCGACGATGACCATCAGGCGAAGGGCCCCTGGGATCCGAAGATCGATCCGGCCGACCTCCAGATCGCCCTTCGCTGGATGTTGTTGAACCGGGTATTCGATGAACGTATGTGGCAGATCCAGCGACAGGGCCGGATATCCTTCTACATGCCGGCGACCGGCGAGGAAGCCGTGTCGATCGCCCAGGGCATGGCGCTGCGCCCGGGCGACATGTGTTTCCCGTCCTACCGCAATCAGGGGCTTTTTCTCTATCGCGGCACCAAACTGGTCGAACTGATGTGCCAGTGCCTGTCCAATACCGGCGATATGTGCAAGGGCCGTCAGCTACCGATCCTGTACCACGATCGCCGCGCCAACATCTTCTCGATTTCGGGAAACCTGGCGACCCAGTACCCGCACGCCGTCGGCTGGGCGATGGCCGCGGCCATCAAGGGTGAGGACCATATCGCCGCCTCCTGGGTCGGCGACGGCAGCACGGCGGAGGCGGATTTCCATCATGCGCTCACTTTCGCGGCCGTCTACCAGGCGCCGGTGATTTTGAACGTCGTGAACAACCAGTGGGCCATCTCCACCTTCCAGGGATTCGCCGGCGGGGAGCGGCGACCGTTCGCGGCAAGGGGACTCGGTCTGGGCATCCCGGGCATACGCGTGGACGGCAATGACCTGCTCGCGGTATACGCGGTGACCCTGTGGGCAGCGGACCGCGCGCGGCGCGGCGGCGGCCCGACGCTGATCGAGCTCGTTACCTACCGCGGCGGTCCACACTCGACCAGCGACGACCCGTCGAAGTACCGGCCGAAGGACGAATGGGCCGCCTTCCCGCTCGGAGACCCGGTCGAACGGCTCAAGCAACATCTGATCGCCGGGGGCCACTGGTCGGAGGACAAGCACGACCAGACGATCGAGGAACTCAAGGCCGAAGTCCAGGCGGCCTGGAAAGAGGCTCAGCAGTACGGCACGATGAGCGAAGGGCCGTATCTCGATCCCACACTCATGTTCGACGACGTCTACGCCGAGACACCGGAACATCTGGAACATCAGCGCCGGCAACTAAGCGAACTGGAGGCCTGAGGCCGTGGCGCAGATGAACATGATCGAGGCGATCCGTTCCGGGCTCGACGTCATGATGGGCAGGGATCCGAGTGTGGTCGTGCTCGGCGAGGACGTCGGCTACTTCGGTGGCGTCTTCCGCTGCACTGACGGCCTGCAACGCAAGTATGGTGAACATCGCGTCATCGATGCGCCGATTTCAGAAGGCGGCATCATCGGCGCCGCGATCGGCATGGGCGTCAACGGCCTGCGCCCCGTTGCCGAGATCCAGTTCGCCGACTACATCTACCCGGGCTTCGACCAGGTCGCCAGCGAGCTTGCGCGTTTGCGCCATCGAAGCTGCGGCGACTACTTCTCGCCGGTAACGGTCCGCACGCCGTGCGGTGGCGGGATACGCGGCGGGCAGACGCATTCCCAGAGTCCGGAGGCGATCTTTACCCATGTCAGCGGCATCACGACCGTCTTGCCTTCCAACCCCTACGACGCGAAGGGGCTCTTGATCAGCGCAATCGAGTCCGACGATCCGATCATCTTCCTGGAGCCGAAACGTATCTACAACGGCCCCTTCGATGGCGATCCCGACCGGCCGGCCGTGCCGTGGACGACGCACCCGCAGGGCGAGGTGCCGGAAGATCACTATACCGTGCCGCTGAGCTCGGCCGAGGTCGTGGAGTCCGGGGAAGAGCTCACGATCATCACCTACGGTACGCTGGTTCATGTCGCACAGGCGGCCGCCAGGCTCGAGGGCGTCGACGCCGAGATCGTCGACGTACGCACCCTGGCGCCGCTCGATGTCGAAACGCTGGCCGACTCGGTAAACAAGACCGGGCGCTGCCTGATCGCGCATGAGGCGACGCGCTTCAGCGGATACGGCGCCGAGCTGGCCGCGACGATTCAGGAAGCCTGTTTTTATCATCTGGAAGCTCCGATCGAGCGCGTCGCGGGCTGGGATACGCCATATCCGCATGCTTTCGAGTGGCAATACTTCCCGGGGCAGAAGCGCCTTGCCGCAGGGATTCGCAAAGTGATGGAGGCCGAATGAGCGAATACATCTTCAAGCTGCCGGACCTCGGCGAAGGAACGGTGGAGTCCGAGATCGGCGAGTGGTTCATCAACGTCGGCGACCGGGTTTCCGAGGAAGACGTCGTCGCAACGATGATGACCGACAAGGCGGCGGTCGAACTCGCGTCACCCGTGTCCGGAAAAGTACTCTCCCTCGCCGGTGAGCCCGGCGACGTTGTTGCGGTCGGCGCACCGCTGATCGTGTTCGCCACCAACGGCGCGGCAGACAGTCCCACTGCCGAAACGCCTGTTCCCGCCGTTAAAGGGAGTAAAACGACTGCCGCAGCGGCGCGGCCCGCCGCCGCCGAGAGTGCGCGCCCGTCGAAGGCGGTCACGTCCCCCGCGATCCGCAGACGAGCGAAGGAAGCCGGTATCGATCTCACGCAGGTAACGGGCAGCGGCGCCGGCGGCCGCATCCTCCGCAGCGACTTCGAACGGTTCGTGCAGCAACAAAAAGCGCCTGTCACGCCGACCGTCGTCCAGCCGAAGCCGGCCGGCGCGACCGAAGAAAAAGTCATCGGTCTGCGTCGTGTCATTGCGGAACGCCTGAGCGAGGCGAATCACGACATACCGCACTTCTCCTACGTCGAGGAGATCGACATCACGGAGCTGGAGTCGCTCAGAAAGCACCTCAACAGTAAGAAGGCCGAGCCTTCCGAGCGACTGACCCTGCTGCCCTTCCTCGGGCTCGCCCTGATACGCGCGCTCGAGAAATTCCCGCAATGCAATACGACCTACGACAAGAAACGCAAGGTATTGCTGCGGCATGCCGTGGTGCATCTCGGCATCGCCACGCAGACACCGGACGGGCTCAAGGTGCCGGTCGTCCGCAATGCCCAAACACGGTCAATCGACGATCTTGCAGCAGAAATCCGGCGCGTCTCCGAGGCCGCGCGCGACAACAGTGCGAAAAAAGACGAACTTGCCGGCTCGACGATCACGATAACGAGCCTAGGCAAACTCGGCGGTATCGTTTCCACCCCGATAATCAACCTGCCGGAAGTCGCAATCATCGGCGTCAACAAGGCGGTCGAGCGGCCGGTAGTGATCGACGGTCAGGTCACCGTCAGGCTGATGATGAATCTCTCATCATCTTTCGATCACCGCTTCGTCGACGGCTACGATGCCGCAGCGATGATCCAGCGCATCAAAGAGATGCTCGAACACCCCGCAACGATTTTCATAACCGAGTAACAAAGGGCCGGAGGCCTCGTCGACTCCTGCATAGGCGCAAGCTCGACCGTGAGGGGTCCGACTTCATAAGTCGATTTCTTACACAAGCTCCAGCCAATGGACGACGGGCACCGGGCTTTTTTGGCGTAGATGCAGCTGGCAGCCTACATTGGCGGTCGCGATCACGTCCGGGGAGCCGACAGTCAGGCCGTCGATCTTCATACGTCTCAGATCTTCCGCCATGGCGCGGTGCAGATACGAGTATGTTCCGGCGGATCCGCAACACGATTGCGCGTCGGCGACATCAGTCAGTTCGTAGCCGGCGCGGGCCAACAATTCTTCCACGACACCGTTGATTTTCTGGCCGTGTTGCAGTGTGCAAGGTGAATGCCATGCAACACGCCGATAGCCGGTCCCGGCTCGAAATTCGAGCGAAGCGCAATACTCCGCCGCGTCACGCACCCTTGCTGCCACAGCACTGGCGCGTTCCGCATACGGATCGCCGGCCAGCAGGCGAGGATAATCCTTCACGGTAACACCGCAACCACTGGCGCTGGACAGTATTGCCTCGGCGTCTGCAAGAAGAGGCTCCAATGCATCGATATTGCGGCGGGCATAGTCGCGGGCGGTGTCCGTTTCACCCAGGTGCAGATCCAGACTGCCGCAGCAGACTTCATTCTGCACGACCACTCCGCGGCGGCCGTTGCGCTCGAGCAGATGCCTCAGCGCCCGGGTGGTCGCGGGCGTGGATGCCGACTGCACACACCCCTCCAGGACGACGACCGCAGCCCCTTTTGCCGCGATCCCTCGGCGCCCGGCACCGGGCTTTCGCACATCGCGCTCCGGCAAGGCGGCCCGGAAATGTTTCGGTAGCAGCCAGCGCACGAGTCGACCGAGCGCTGTCCATCGGCGCAGTCGAGCCGGATTCGGCAGGACATGGCGGAACCACATTCGCATGAGCCGGTGGAAAACTGAACGGCCTCCACCGGGGCCAATGTCTTCTCTGGCAATCTCCAGCAACTCCCCGTAGTCGACACCCGAAGGACAGGCGGTCTCGCAAGCCCGGCAGGTCAAACAGCGATCCAGATGAGTGGTTGCGGTCTTGTCGGCGACACCCGTTTCGAGTACGCCTTTGATCAGGTAGATCCGCCCGCGAGGGCCGTCCAGCTCATTGCCCGTAATCTGGTAAGTAGGACAGGTAGCATTGCATATGCCGCAA
>JBHIDG010000197.1:0-6155 GCA_046760025.1 Woeseia sp.
ATTTTTAGATGCAAATACCCGGGTCTAGTGGGTCAACTTTGGATGCAAATCAACAAAGTGTAGTCCGGGCGGAAGCCACTGCACCAGATAATGGTCTTTATATCGTTGTTTTTTGAAATAGAATGAATACCGCTCACCGAGCGGGCGGCTGACGATACCAGCCGGCTGGTCTCACCTGCATGCTTTGTAGCGAAGCTGTGCCTGATCCAGGCTCTTGAGGATCTCGGCTTTTTCGCTGTCGTCGTTGAAGTTTGGGTTGGTTGTGACGGCACTGCGAATGCTTTGGATCCACGCTATGAAGTATTCGGCGTCTTTTGTTGATCTCGGTGGTGCGTTGCCGACTGAGATGTATATGGGGCTCGTCGTCGCGTAAGGATAGAGGTCGAAGATGAGCGGATGGGCGGTGTCGTTCCAGGCCCGAAGCAGTATCCAGCCGCTATTGTTCACGTTGATTTTGGTTTTTATGTCTGCGGATTTTCGGGAGTCGTCGAGGTCGATCGACTGCACGACATCACCGTTGTAGATCAATTCGAGATGATCGATCGGCACCGCCGAGCGCATGAAGCCGGCAATCGCAAGCTCGTGAACGCCGGAGTTCAGCTGTATATCGTCGCCTGGTTTATTTCCGTTAACTTCGAGATAGAGCAACGGGCCGTTGGTGGCCAGGGAGTGGTGCGACTCCAGGCCGCTAAGCCACTGATCCTGTCTCGTGGCGGGATCATCGGCGAATTCGGGTACGCGGACATAGGTCCGGTTGATACCCACGGGGCCTCGCAACGAAGCATAGTTCGCCATGGCATCGGTGCCGCCTGCCGCGGCCAGGCGCATGCCGCAGTTCAGGAGGCGGTACCAGACATCGGCCGATGTGCGTGGATCGGCGAAGCCGACGACTTCGTAGTAATCGACGAGACCGAGCGCCGCGTCCACGGGCAATGCATGGGTCAGGTAGGCGTCCGTTTGCGGATCGGGTGCCGGCGGCTCGAAAGGGTGCACGTATCCCACCGCCGCGCCCTGCGCTCGCGCCAGCCTCGATATCGTGGCGTTGTCGGGGTAAAGGCTCGCCGCGGCGGTTCGCGGATAGGCGGAGTAATCGGGCAGCAGCAAGTGGCTTTGCAGGCCTATTAGCCCCAGGTGTCCCCAGAAACTCGTGTGAAACTCCTGCGCGTGCATCAGCAAGACGTCGTCGTTCGATGCTCTATCGGGATCGGTCGAGAAATAGCCGATGTCGGGCACGCGCTGTTCCTTGTTGACGATCAGGTTGAATACGATGTCGAGATCCTCGGCGCTCGCCTGGGCAATGAGATTGGACGGCGTGTTGCGATAGGTTCCGCCGTAGTTCATGTGCACGTGAACATCGCCTGCGATCCACTCGTCCCAATGGTTGGGGAGGTCCAGTGGTCTCATTGAAATCCTCAGCGCATTGTGCTGTTCCGGCCGGACGTTCACGAGCACATCTTTGATCTCGTACTCCATGCCACGCCAGGTGGTTACCCTGGTTGCACCGGGGGGCACGGTAATCGTCGCTTGCCGGTCGATGTGAAAATACCGGACCTCGAAGTCGGCGATGTTGCGGTCAAAACCGTCATCGGCATGGATCCAGCTCCTATCGGGCGCATAGCTGCGGCCATCGGCGCCGACTATTGCGACACGGGCCGGGACGGGTATGCCAGTTTCGTCCACGACAGTGAGGTCAAGCGTCGTCATCGGGTTCAGGTAACGCCGCTTTGCGATCTCGAGCTTATTTGTCTTGCCGCCCACCGTGTCCTGGATACGGATTTCGGTGTGGCCGGGCTCGTTTGCCACATAGGCGATTTGCTTTCCGTCCGGCGAGAAGCGCGGCGAGGAGATGTCGAAGTCACCGTAGGTCAGGGGGAAGGGCTCGGCGCTGCCCTCGGGCGTCGTGACCCAGAGTTGGTGCCACTGGCGGCCGAGATACGACGCGTAGGCGATGCGGTTGCCGTCCGGGGACCAGTCCGGTCTTGCCTTCCAGGTGGTCTCTTCCATGCGGACCAGTTGCGGGGTCGGGTCGCCTGTGACCTCGCGCCGCCAGATGGCGCCGGTGCCGTACGGGATCTCGGGATTGCCGACGTAGACGATAGCCTCGCCGTCCGGTGACCAGGCCGGGCTCAGCTCATGATCGTAGGCGCTGTAGTAATAGCGTGGGATTTCGCTCTTCCGCTCCTCGAACAACGGGCCGGCAACGAGCGTGTCTTCGATGAGGTCGCCTATGAATACGTGAAAGCGGCCGGTGTCTCTGGTGGAGACGTAGGCGAGACGGGAACCGTCCGGCGACCATCGCGGTTCGACGTTCACCGCGCCCTCGTCTGTCAATGCCGTCATCTCGTTGGTCGCTAGCTTGAGCAGATACAACTCCATTGCATCGTTGTCATAGCGCACGAAGGCGATTTTAGAACCATCCGGTGACCAGTCCGGCTGGTAGTCGTAACCGGGGCCCGCCGTGAGCTGCTCTGCAACATCTGAGTCGACATCCTGGCGCCACAGACTGCCCTGCATCGAGTAGACGAGCGTCCTGCCGTCCGGCGACCAGCTCAGCGACGACGGTCCCGCCGTCAGCTGTGGCAGGTACATCTCGCGATAGTAGTAACTGTGCGGCACGTCGATCTGCCTGAGCACCGGCTCGCGCTCGGCGAGTGCCTGATGGCTCAGCGCAACGAGAATCAGCAAGGCAATGCAGGAGCGCCCCGTGCAGGGCCCGATTGTCGGCATGATGTTCCCCCTGGCCTTCGTTGTTGCTCCGCGCGGCATGCGCGGAGGTCGTGGTTGTCCGACATTATGGAAGAAAAAGATGGGCGGTGCTCTGCCACGGGCCGCACTGGATAAATGATACGGGCCAGCTCCGCTTCAACATCCTGCCTGGAGTTCATACCTCATTCATTGGATCTTTAGGTGCGATGCAGACGCTCGCAGGAGGGTCCAACAGACGACCAGATAGTTTCGGCAACGGTATCCAATGCGAGACTCTCCAGTCCGAGCGAAGCGGTGTAGGCCTTCCATCGCTGCGAATTCTGATCATCCGTGATGAATTCGCTGGATAATCCAATCGGCAGCGTCTTTGGTATGTCGGTATGGCGACGCTCGAACGTTGCATGGATCGCCGCGTCAAGCTTCGTGGGGCCGATTGACTGTGTATTCAGAATGGACCATAGGTCGTAATAATCCTTCATTCGACTGTTGACAAGTCCCAGCGCGACGATCGCCTGAAATTTCTCGGCGACGACAGCGGCAGGCGGAAAGGCACGAATTTTGGCTTTCGGCATGTTCAGGAGCGATGGGAAGTCGATCGTGTAGTTTGGTTCGGTTAGCGCATCGCCGAACCCGACGTCTACAGTGATTGGGATTCGTGTCTTTCCAAGGTAGGCGGCCGTTTTGAGGCGGATGCCACCATACTCCTGCTCGTCCCTGATTGCCTCTGCGGTTAGTCCGTCGACGTCGTATACGAGACCATCATCAGCCTTCAGGCTCAGAATACTCGTGAAGACGGATTTCAGATTGTCCTCGCTGGCGCCGCCATGCCCTAAGAAATCGGCGTCACGCGTGACTCGATTCCCGTCTTCGATCCAGAGTGTCACAAGCATCCCGCCCTTGAGGATGAAGCTGTCTCGGAACTGCGATATCGACAGTCGATACAGGAGGCGCTCGAGCCCGTAGGTGACGAGAACGACATTGAAAACCCGACCCTGCTCCCGCGAGAGATTGAGCAGCCGTTGCCGCACCGACGCCGCCGTATTCGATCCCTTAGCCATTGGACGTGATCGTCTCCAGATAAGGGCGCATCCGCTTCCAGGCGCCACAGTCCATCGCCGCCTGAGCGATTTCTCCCGGTGTTGCTTTATGTTCGGTTACAGCATTTCGAAGGCACTCAATGGCGACCGACCGATCGATGAGTTTGGGATTTCGAAAAGCATCCGCGAGCGACTTCGGAACCGAGTAGATAGGCACGTCGACGCCCGATACGACATGCCGCTCAATGCCATACTCCAGATAAGGTGAGCGGAACCGAACGATCCGAAGCGGCGGGTACTCGACGGAAGGCTGCCAATCCTTCGCGCCAATGGCCATCCACACTTTGCGTGGCATTTGGTCAGTCAGCCCGTGATACGCCAGCGCTGAGATCATGCAGATGATTCCTTTCGGTACGCGTTTTGACGCCTCGGCGAGGGTTGTCTCAGCGTCCATCTCGCTGTCTGGCAGTTGATACAGGCCACGCCCCACACGGATCACGGCGCCGGCTTCAACGGCGCGCGAGATCGTTGTCGCATCGACGCCGGCAGCTCGTAGCTCAGTGGCGCGCGCCAGCGTTCGATCCTGAAGCAGTTGGATCAGGCGGTCTCGTTGAGTTTCTGCGGTCATTGGGCTGTTACATTTCCTCGGACAACTCGTCTTTCTGTCCGAGGATTTGTAACATAGATCCCAGCAATAATCTATCGACCAAAACGCCCGGCCAGGCTTGTCGGCGGCGCTGGAGGTGATTCACGCAGAATCTGGCACGGATCCGACGCATTCACGACTGCAGTCTTACAACACCCTGAATTAAAAGGATTTTTCACGCGTCTTTGGTGGCTAACACTCGTCTTTTCAGAAAAGTAAGTGGTTGATTCGATTCATGTTTTTCAACAAGTTACCGGGGCGTTCGCTGCATCCGATTCAGCACTATTCAGGACGATTCACAACTGTTCCACGCAAAATTCACGCAAGGATTTCTGTCTATTTCTGCAGCTTGTCGCCAATCAAATCGGCAACTCTGATCAACGCTTCGAGAAGCTGATCATCAACATCAATGTTGCCTTCGTACTCCGCCAGGTTGCGTTTCCGATGGGCCTGATCGAGCACCCGCCAGTGTTCGGATGCGAGACCAAGGGTGTGTTGCGTACACTGGAAGACAAGGTAGCGATTCTCCGACCGGTAGCCGGCGACTCTCAGCGCCGATAACGACAAAGCGTGTGCGGCGTTGTACGCCAGATCGAATCGGGACTCTTTGTTTAGAGTCTCGTTCCTGGCATCCTCGAGTCTTACGGCGCCAGACTTGATCAGACCGGCGATCTCTTCTCGCGTTGCCTGCTCGGCTTTGAGCTGCCCGATCCTGACGAGGTTTTCGAGCTTGTCATTCGCCATTGATCGTCCCTGATAATACGATCACCGGCCCACTCAACACTCGCTTCAGGAATGCATTTCCACGGGCACGACGTCGATCGAATTCCTCGCTCGTATATAAGGTCGGATTGACCTTCCGGTCCAGCAACTCTTCGGCAGGAGACAGTACCGCATAGACCTCTTCGAGCGTCAGCTCGTTAGCCACAATCAGGAGGTCGACGTCGCTCGCCGACGTATCCGCTCGCTTTGCGACGGAACCGTAAATCAGCGCGAGGTATACCGTTCCCGGCAACGACTCTACCGCCTCTTTGAGCGGCCCCTCGAGACCCACGGTTTTTCGCACAATACTGCAGATCTCATTGAACAGAGGCGAGTCGCGATTCGCCTGAAAGTGCTTTTGGTTGCCCTGCATCCGCACGGATACGAGACCAGCGGATTCGAGCCGTTGCAACTCTCTTTGTACGGCCCCGCGTCCCGAGTTGGCGAGTTCCATAATCTGCGTGACGAAAAAACTACGATCCGGCTGCCCGAACAACAGTCCGAGCACTTTCTGTTGCGTCGACGTGAACAAGGCATCCGCGAGTGTCGTCGGGTCCGTTGCCGGTTTGCCGAAGACGAGATCCGCAGCCGAATGTGAGGATTTTGCTGCCATGTTTATACCCAATTTGGGTAGTATAGTACCCGAATTGGGTATGTCAATGCTCAGGCTCACACCTCCACGACTAGCTCCGGCAGGAATCCCCTGTCGGAGGATTCGGTTGGATAGCCGCGCGGGTTGCACACCACGCGCGTGCCGTGGATTTCGTAGTCGCAGGCAACGTGAGTATGCCCGTGAACCCACAGGTCCGGCCGGTACGTCTCGATAACGTCTTCCAGGCGGCTGGCAAAGGCCGGATTCAACGGGTCGTTCCGGTATCGGCTGGCGATCGACGGTGTTGCCGGCAAGTGATGCGTCACGACAACCGTTCGGCCGTTGAACGTCTTCTGCAATTCAGTCACGAGCCAGGCCCTGCTCGTCTCATGAAGCTGGACAGAGTCCTCCG
>JBHIDG010000198.1:0-6118 GCA_046760025.1 Woeseia sp.
TGGCCGTCAATTTCGGCGAGCGTATACAGCTGCCACAATCCGGGGCCGATACCGTCAGCCGTTTTCGCGACCCGGGCCAGCCCCTCCTTTGTCCTCAGCTGATCGTAGTCAGTATCCGATTCAAACCAGTCGTTTTCACCGATCAGTTGAATCAGACGCAGCCTGCAACCCAGCTCATTCCTCAGGCGCTCGACTTCGCGAGCATCGAAGCACTGCACGAAGGCAGGATCGACTGCCTGGCCGTACCCGAACCGATCGAGGATGTCGAGCAGTCTGGGGCTCAGGTCGACGCCGTCTGCTTTATGCCAGGCGGGCCGCTTGATTTCCGGATAAATCCCGACCTCGCGACCACTCGATGCGTTCAGACCGGTCACGAACTCGAGC
Organism: Woeseia sp.; assembly: GCA_046760025.1. Lineage (GTDB taxonomy): Bacteria > Pseudomonadota > Gammaproteobacteria > Steroidobacterales > Woeseiaceae > JACZWL01. The sequence goes on from JBHIDG010000198.1 coordinate 385, forward strand.
TCCTCTTCCAGCGAGACCATTTTGAAACTTCCGCTCCCGGCGGGAAAACGATTCGGAAATTCGACATCGTCACCCGCCTTGTTCAGGCGTTCCCACACTCGCAGCGACTTCAGTTCCACGAGGTCGAAATCGCGGGCGTAAAAGCGGCCGTCTGCGCGATGCCGGTCGGGAAACCGCTCGGCAACGTCCGTCACCCGGTCGAGGTAGATGTCGTGCAGCACGACTAACTCGTCGTCGCGGGAGGCGACGACGTCCTGCTCCAGGTAATCCGCACCCATCCCGTAGGCCAGGGCCTTTGCCTCGAGCGTGTGCTCCGGCAGGTATCCCGAGGCACCGCGGTGCGCGATGATCAGTGGCCGGTCACCGGACATAAATCAGCTCAAATAATATTGCCAACTGACTGTATTAAGGTCAGTTATGGGAAGTCGATCACATCCCAGCGCGAGGTGTCCTGCTGCCGGGCCTGGCGCCTGAGCGCGTGGGCGATCTCCTGCTCGTTCCAGTTGATATGTTCATTGGCCCGCTCGACGAGTTCCTTGGGGGTCTCGGCGAGTCTGCCGAAAGGACGGAGCGCGATCAGCGGCTTGCCTGCCGCCTCGGCGGCATCCATCTGAAATCGCACAAGATCAGTGTTTTGGCTGAATGTGGTCGCCGGAATGATCACAGCTTCCGATTCGCCGATCTGCCGGGTGAGTTCTTCATTGATTGCTGCAAGCCCGCCCGCGCCGGGCAAGTTCTCGGGCCTGCTGCAATTGACATAGAAAAACCGCTCAAGGCTGGCGAGAAACTCGAATACTCGAAGGTAGTCGTCATCCTCCGCGAAATTATGAGCAACGAACACGCGAATGGGATTGTCTTCTGACACTGCAGTCTCCTCGTGGTGGGTGAAGTTTATCCAATTGCGAGTCCTGATGGCAGTACGGCGTCTCAATTATCGCTAGCTTGCTAACGCCGGCGCATTCTGTATCGTAGCTTTGAATCTATGCGACTCCTTCTTTACAACATCCGTTATGCCGTCGGCGGTGGCGCATCCATGCATGTTCCGCTGCCGGGCGCCGGATATATCCTCGGGAGTCAGAACGCGCTGGACGAGATTACCGAGTTCATCAAATCCGTCGATCCCGATTTCGTCTGCCTGATCGAGGTCGATACCGGATCGATACGCAGCCGCAAAGTCAATCAGGCAGAGAAAATCGCCGCCGATCTCGGAATGAATACGTCCTACGAGATCAAGTACGGGGCGCGGTCATTCAACCAGCTGCTACCCATCATCCGAAAACAGGGTAATGCGTTTCTTGCGGCGCAGCGGGTTCATGGTGAGACATTTCATTACTTCGACACCGGCATCAAGCGGCTCATCATCGAACTCGAGATGGACGATTTTGCCGTATTCCTGGTGCATCTGTCTTTGAAATATCGGCACCGGCACCTGCAATTGCGCAGGCTGCACGATCTCATCGGCGCGACGGAGAAGCCGGTCATTGTCGCGGGCGATTTCAATACGTTTTGGGGTGAAAATGAAATTTACCTCTTCAAACGCGCCACCGGACTGATGAGTGCAAACACCGAGGGCTTGCCCTCGTATCCGAGCCGCGCACCGAGAAAGGAACTCGATTTTATTTTGTACCAGGAGGGTGTTGACGTAACCGGCTTTAAGGTTCCGCAGGTAAAATTCTCGGATCACCTCCCGCTTATTTGCGATTTTGAAGTTAGGTAAACGGCAGACAACAACATGAACGAAATTCAGAACTGGCGAGTCGAGACGGACGACAACAGCATCGTATGGGCTTGCATCGACAAGCGTGACGCCAATGCAAACGTATTGTCAGAACCAGTCCTGAAGGAGTTCGCAGACATCATCGCGCCGTACCAGGAGCAGCCGCCGCGTGGGCTCGTCATTTACTCAGGCAAGAGCAACGGTTTCATCATGGGGGCGGATATCAACGAGTTCAAAAGGATCGATTCGGCTGAACAGGCCTTCGAAGTCGGTCGGTCGGGACAGATGCTCCTCGATCGCCTGGAAGCGCTCCGCTGCCCGACAGTCGCGGCGATCAACGGATTTGCACTGGGCGGCGGGCTCGAACTGGCGATGGCCTGTGACTACCGCCTGGTGTTGCAGAACAAGAAGCCCATACTCGGTCTTCCGGAGGTACAGCTTGGCCTTCACCCGGGATTCGGCGGCACTGTAAGGGCTGTTCAGATTATGGGTGTGCGCGCCGCCATGCCCCTGATGCTAACAGGCAAGCCGATAACGGCCAGCCGAGCCATTCGGCAGGGACTGGTCGACCGTATCGCCGCACCCGATAACTGGCGTCAGGCCGCAAAGGAACTCATCGCAGCACAAAAACCGAAATGCCGCGCGTCACTGCCGGACCGAACCCTGAATCTCGCCCCGGTCCGCCCGTTTGTTGCGAGGATGCTTCTGAAGCAACTGCGGTCGCGGGCGCGCAAGGAGCACTATCCGGCTCCGTACGCCATCGTCGATCTCTGGGCAAGACATGGCGCATCGCCGACAACCGGGTACGAGGCCGAAGCGAGATCGTTCTCGACCCTGATGAGCGGCGAAACCTCGCGAAATCTCGTGCGCGTGTTCTTTCTTCAAAACAAGCTCAAGACTCAGGGTGGCAAGCCTGAACAGAGAGTGTCACGCGTTCATGTGATCGGCGCCGGCATCATGGGTGGCGACATCGCCGCCTGGTGTGCACTCAAAGGAATGAATGTCACGCTGCAGGATCGCGGCATCGAGTTTATCGAACCCGCAATTGCTAGGGCGGCCAAGCTTTTTGAGAAAAAGATTCGCGACCCGGCTGATCGCAAAGCTAGCGTCGATAGATTGAATGCCGACGTTTCCGGACTTGGCATCGCCGACGCGGACCTGGTTATCGAGGCGATATTCGAAGACCTGGAAGCAAAACGGGAGCTGTACAAAATTACGGAACCATCCTTGAAGCCCGGTGCGATTCTGGCCACGAATACTTCGAGCATTCGCCTCGAGGAACTTCGTACGATCCTGCAGCAGCCCGAGCGCTTCATCGGCCTGCACTTTTTCAATCCGGTTGCAATGTTGCCGCTTGTCGAGGTGATCAAATGCAAGGACACGGTCCAGGAAGTCCTGAACATCGGTTTCGGATTCGTCAAGGCGCTCGGCAAATTCCCGTTGCAGTGTGCCAGTTCTCCAGGCTTTGTCGTCAACCGCGTCCTCGCACCATACATGGCCGAAGCAATGCACCTCGCCGAGTCGGGTGTGCCGTTGAAGGAGATCGACAACGCCGCCGAGGAATTCGGTATGCCCATGGGTCCCGTCGAACTCGTCGACAGCGTCGGAATTGACGTTGCGCTCCATGTGTCGAAGGTCCTTGGCGCAGCATTCGACCGTCCCGTGCCAAATCGGCTCGCCGAGATGGTCGATGCCGATAAACTCGGACGCAAATCAGGCTGCGGTTTCTACCGATGGGAGAACGGCAGGGCCGTCAAGGAAGATGAACACGAAAAGCCGGATCCGCCGGACGACCTTCAGGAGCGTCTCATGCTTCCGCTGGTCAACGAAGCGGTCTCCTGCCTGCACGAAGGGGTCGTCGCCGATCCGGATCTGCTCGATGCCGGCGTTATTTTCGGTACCGGCTTTGCCCCGTTTCGCGGCGGCCCGATCAAGTACGCCACAGATCGTGGCACAGCGGAGATACAGCGGGTCCTCACTGAACTCGCCGGCAAATACGGCGATCGATTCCGACCACATGAGGGTTGGTCGGATCTGCAAGCGACTTAGGCGAAACTGTGCGCCGCTTCACGTAGTGGTGATCTCCCGGTATCGAAAGCCGACAAATTGAATGTAGAATAAGGGCTTAGCGCCCACTGGCCGGGCCGAAACAAGAGCGATAAATCGATTTTCGACAGGATGACAAATGACGAATGAGCAGCTAGATTTCAAACTGCTCAAGAACTTTTCGCCCTTGAACGGTCTGAAGCGCGACAATCTTGCCGCCCTGGCGCGAAAAGTACAGCTTCGTGAGCTGTCTCCCGGCCAGGTCCTGTTCAGGGAAGGCGATACCGAGAAACGCACGATTTATGTCGTGTCCGGCTCGCTCGAACTCATTAATGACCAGGGCAAAGTCGAAGAAATCGTCATGGGCGGCACCGATGCAGCGCGAAATCCGGTGGCCGCAGTGTTTCCGCGCAAAGTGACCGGCAGGGCCCGCGACCGGGTCCAGTATGTTTCCATCGACAGCGATCTGCTCGATGTCATGCTGACCTGGGACCAGACTGGCTCGTACGAAGTATCGGAGCTTCAGGGGGCGGCCGACGAAGTCGGCGGCGATGACTGGATGACCGTGCTATTGCAGACGAAAGCCTTTCATAAGATTCCGCCGGCGAATATCCAGGCAATATTCATGCGGATGCAGCAGATCAATTACAAGTCGGGCGACGTTGTCTTGAAACAAGGCGCCGATGGCGACTACTTTTACGTGCTGACCCGTGGCAAATGTCTTGTCACTCGCGAGACTCCGTTGAACAAGGACGGTATCAAGCTGGCCGAACTAACCGTTGGCGATACGTTCGGCGAGGAAGCCCTGATATCCGATGCGAAACGAAATGCGACGGTCACGATGACGAGCGATGGTTCTGTCATGCGTCTCGGCAAAGAGGACTTCAAACGACTTCTGAACGAACCGATGTTGGACTGGGTAGACCTGCCGCATGCGGCAGAGATCGTGAAGAAGGGTGGTAAGTGGCTCGACGTCAGGTTGCCGAGTGAATTCGAAAATCATCACCTGGACGGGGCAGTCAATATCCCCCTCTATTTCATACGGCTGAAAATCAGCACGCTCGACAAGGCCACGAATTACGTGCTTTGCTGTGATACCGGGCGTCGAAGTTCGGCCGGCGCTTACATTCTCAGTGAGCGCGGCTACAAAGCGTATGTCTTGAAAGGCGGCGTTAACGTGAGGCAGGGATAGAATCAAGGGGCGGACCCATTAGGGTCCGTCCCCCTTTTATTCAATGCAAAGCAGGCGTGAGCTACATGGTATGTGTCTGTTTGTCGCCCCCTAAGGCACCCGCGAGATAGGTCTCGATTTTTTTCTGCGTATTCCCCTGATCCTGGTCGCTGAATTGCACGCCGATTCCGGCGGTCCGTTTGCCCTGCGCGCCTTTCGGCGTCATCCAGATGACCGTGCCGGCGACAGGAATCTTTTCATCTTCTCCCATCAGGTTAAGGAGCATGAACACCTCGTCGCCAAGGCGGTAAGAGCTATTCGTCGGAATGAAAAGACCGCCATTAATTACGAACGGCATATACGCGAGGTAAAGGGCGCTCTTGTCCTTGATCGTCAATGTCAGCAAACCGGGTTTGGTCATTCAGTAATTACCTTGCTGTCGCCGTCTTCAAGAAAAACATGGGCTGGCTGCCGCAATCGTGCAGGTCTTCAGCCCAGTCAATCAACAGACTCTCGAGCGTCAGTTGCACGTTAAACGAACCGGCCGGCTGCCCGCGAAGTCGATTGATGGTGTCTAGATAACAGAACAGATTTCGCCTGTCCATGCGCTTGAGCACAGAATCATCGGTTGCACGGTCGATGGCGGGCAAACCGGCGCCGGATGAGCCGATGATGCATTTCTGGACCTCGCGACACAGCCAGTCGAGCACGAATCGGGGCTCGTATTTCGCCCATTTCGCGGCCACATCCAGCGGCGCCGCCTTTTTGCCGGACAACCCTGCGAAATCCCGGGACATCGC
>JBHIDG010000199.1:0-6110 GCA_046760025.1 Woeseia sp.
AATGGGCTTGGATGTTGTCGCGCCGTCGCATTCGGAATGATCTTGACGACGTCGCCGGCCGTTATGGCGATATAGCCGTGCACTTCGAGAATCGACAGGAACGCCTCGTAGAACGCGTCCGCCGAGAGCGGCGTCTTTGACAAAATGGTCACTTTTCCGGTGACGCGTGGATCCATGATGAAGGTCTTGCCCGTAACCTCACTGACTGCCTCAATGATTTTGCGTATGTCTGCATCTCTGAAATTCGGCGTGGTCTGCGCATTCGCGAACGACACGCCGAGGATGCAGAGGATCACGGCCATCCCCAGTTTCTTTCCGATTGACGCGTTCATTAGCTTCAATTGTTACCAAGCTCGAGTTGACTGGTTTTCAGAATCAGCGATTGCGGTTGCCCGTTTCGCTCTATGGTCACGGACACCTGATCTGCATCGCCCAGCGACTGAAAAATTTGAATGGCCTGTTGTGGATCCGTCAGGGCCGCACCGTCGATGTCCTTGATCAGATCGCCGGGGCGGAGCCCGAGCGCTGCGAACTGTTTACGGTTGCGTCCGGGATAAACACGGTATCCCTGCATCTGCCCCCCAACCATATAGGGAGTCGGTCGAATCACATCCGCGAGCCGGGCCACGTTTTGAGCAACGACGCTCTGAATGCTCTGATTGGCCGATGCACGGTTGACAGCCGTCGTATTGCGTCTTATCGACGTCGTGACTCGCGGGAATTCCTTCGGCAATTTCAATGCCTTCAGCGCGCCACCTTCATTGAGCACAACCCGGTCAGGATAAACCGCGTGGAGAGTGGTTCCGGCCATGACCGTGTCACGGATGGCGTAGACTTTTTCCTCGTTGAGGCTGTCTGCAATGATCGCGAGTCCACCGTCGGGTTGAACCGCGGCGATCGTCCCTTTGAGCGAAAGGTCCTGTCGGGTTTCCGCAAGATTGTCGGGCACATCCGGTTCTACCACGACCGGGGCGTCGTCGGCGCTTGCCTCACCAAAGAAATGTGCGTCCGCGATGGCCTGGACATTTGCGCGAACCCCGCCGGCGGCGGCGCTCATCTGGCCGGGGGCGGCGGGGATCGGGTCGCCGGCCGAAGAGCCGGGCATCAGCATCCAGATAATCCCCCCCAGTTGCCAGGCGATCGCGATGACGAGGATCAGGGTCGCCCAGCGGGGCAGAATCTGACTGGCTGCCGCCAGCGTGCGCTCGCCGTCAAAGCTTCTTAAATCGGACCATTTCGCTTCAATTGTCATAAAGACCAGACCCGCCGGAGCCCAGAGGATTCGCCCACTATCCCTTACTGCTAACGCAGCAGAGGCATAATAAGGTTTCAGGGCACGATCAAACAAGCCCAGAACAGCAAAAAAACCTATATATGGCAAGTATATACCTCTAATTTTTAAATCCATTTTTAGATCCGGACGCGGAGCCACCGGGGAAAATTTGAAAAATCTGCGAACCAGGGTTGGAGTCAGGCGCCTCGGGCGCAGTTATAATGAGCGTCTATGCCCGAACAGCATGACAAAGAACTGCATCGCGACGGCCACGACCTGGCTGTTAAAGAGGCGCGGCCGAAGCTGAAACGGCCGCCCCTTTATCGGGTCATACTGATTAACGATGACTACACGCCGATGGAGTTCGTGGTTGAAATCCTGCAATCGGTTTTCGGTATGGAGCGTCCGAAGGCGACCCGGGTAATGCTCGAAGTACATACGAAAGGCAAGGGTATCTGCGGCGTTTATAATTATGAAATTGCCGAAACGAAAGTCGCGCAGGTGATGAGTTTCGCACAGCAGCAACAGCACCCTTTGCTGTGCACGATGGAAGAGTCCTGAATCGATGCTAAGCAGTGAACTGGAATTCTGTCTGAACGAGGCGTTTCAATGCGCGCGCGAACGCCGCCATGAATTCATGACAGTCGAACATTTGCTTCTGGCGCTACTGGACATTCCGAAAGTTCACGAAGTCCTGAAGGCCTGTGACTCGAATGTCACGGAATTACGCAGGCAGCTAACGGAATTCATCGACGAGGCAACGCCGTTGATGCCGATCGGAGAAGAAACCGACGTGCAGCCGACACTCGGCTTCCAACGCGTGTTGCAGCGCGCCGTATTTCATGTGCAGTCGACCGGTAAAAAGGAAGTTACCGGCACCAACGTCCTCGTCGCGATATTCAGCGAGAAACAGTCGCAAGCGGTCTACTTTCTGGGGCTTCAGAACGTCACGAGACTCGACGTCGTCAACTACATCTCGCACGGTATGCCGCAGTTGCCGAGCGACGGCGCCGAGGAAGATGTTGAGCCGACGCTCGACCCGGAGGCCGAGCCGGACGCCAGCGCACTCGAGAAATATGCTACCAACCTCAACCAGATGGCAATCGACGGCAAGATCGATCCATTGATCGGTCGCGATCTCGAAATCGAAAGAACGGTTCAGATACTTTGCCGCAGGCGCAAGAACAATCCGCTCTATGTCGGTGACGCCGGCGTCGGCAAGACGGCTCTGGCTGAAGGCCTCGCGCGTATGATCGTCGAGGAGCGCGTGCCGGAAGTTTTGCGGGACTGCACGATCTATGCGCTCGATATGGGCACGCTTATCGCGGGCACGAAATATCGCGGCGATTTTGAAAAACGGTTGAAAACGGTCATTGCCGAGGTCCGGCAGGACCCGGGAGCAGTCCTGTTTATTGATGAGATTCATACAGTTATCGGTGCGGGTGCGGCGTCCGGAGGTGTCATGGACGCATCAAATCTGATAAAGCCGGTACTCGCGAATGGCGAGATTCGATGTATCGGATCGACGACTTACGGCGAATACCGGGGTGTTTTCGAAAAGGACCGTGCCCTGGCGCGCCGCTTTCAGAAAATCGATGTGCCGGAGCCGAGCCTCGAGGAAACCATCGCGATTCTGAGCGGACTCAAGACCCGTTTCGAGGAACATCACTGCGTTAACTACGATCCCGAAGCGCTTATCGCCGCGGCAGAACTTGCGCCGAAACATATCAATGACCGACGACTGCCGGACAAGGCGATCGATGTCATGGACGAAGCCGGTGCCAGCCTCCGTCTGCAGCCTATTTCGACGCGCAGCGACTGCATCACCGTCGAGATGATCGAGAATATCGTTGCCAAGATGGCCCGCATCCCGCCGAAGAGCGTGTCGGCATCGGACAAAGATGTGCTGAAGACGCTCGAACGTGATCTTAAGCTGGTGATTTTCGGTCAGGACAAGGCAGTCGAAGCTCTGAGCGCTGCGATCAAGATGTCACGATCCGGATTGACTGATGAAGACAAACCCATCGGCTCATTCCTGTTTGCCGGCCCGACGGGCGTCGGCAAGACCGAAGTCACCCGACAGCTCGCTATGGTGATGGGCGTCGAGCTGCTTCGCTTCGATATGTCCGAGTACATGGAACGCCACACTGCATCACGATTGATTGGTGCACCGCCCGGATATGTTGGTTTCGATCAGGGCGGCCTGCTTACCGAAGCGGTGACCAAGAATCCACATGCCGTTGTGCTGCTCGACGAAGTCGAAAAAGCACATCCCGAAGTCTTCAATCTGCTGCTGCAGGTCATGGATCATGGGACGCTGACGGATAACAACGGGCGCGAAGCGGACTTTCGAAATATCGTCCTGGTAATGACCACGAACGCCGGTGCGCAGGAAATGAGCCGCGCATCGATCGGCTTCACGCAGCAGGATCACTCTAGCGACGGCATGGCCATTATCAAGAAGTCGTTCACACCGGAATTTCGAAACAGGCTCGATGCGATCATCCAGTTCGCATCGCTGGATTCGCGTTCCATCGCTCGCGTCGTCGACAAACTGGTCGTCGAACTGGAGGGCAAGCTTGGCAACAATAACGTCACGCTCGAACTCGACGATGCGGCACGCAACTGGATCGCCGAGCGCGGCTACGATCCGAAGATGGGTGCCCGGCCGATGGCCAGGGTGATCCAGGAACACATCAAGCGGCCACTGGCGGAAGAGTTGCTATTCGGCAATCTGGCTGATGGCGGTCACGTTCGCATTTGCGTCGGCGCAGACGGCGATCTGGAGCTGAAGGCAGAGCCGGTGACCAAAGAGCTGGCCCACCTGCCAAAAGAGTAGGGGATTCAGGGGACAGTTTACTTATTTCCTTATACGAGATAGGAAATAAGTAAACTGTCCCCTGAATCTCCTGAATCTTTATCTGCCTCTGTAGATAATTCGGCCCTTGCTGAGGTCATAGGGTGTCAGCTCGACGGTGACACTGTCGCCGGTAAGAATGCGAATGTAATTCTTGCGCATCTTGCCCGATATATGGGCTGTCACGACGTGCCCGTTTTCGAGCTCGACTCGAAAGGTCGTGTTGGGGAGCGTCTCGGTCACGACGCCTTCCATCTGCAGTGCTTCTTCTTTCGCCAACGTACTCGGATCAATCCTCTCAAAGGCTCGCGAATTGTGCAGAAACCACCGCCTTATTGCAATGCGGGATGACGCCAGGAACCCAGCAATTCCGCCACCGGTATGCGGCTTTGGGGCCATTCGCCGAAAGGCAGCGCCGGATCGCAGGCGCGCTCGAGCAAGGCCCCGAATTCGCTCCTGGGCATCAGTATTGCGCCCAGGCTCGTCAGGTGTGGCGAGGCTACCTGACAGTCGAGAACTGCGAACTCGTGCCGGACAAGCAAGGTGCAAAGGGCCCACATCGCGATTTTCGACGCATTGGACTCCCTACTGAACATGGACTCACCGAAAAAGGCCTTGCCGATAACGAGCCCGTACAAGCCACCAATCAACGCGGTGCCCCGCCAGACTTCGACAGAGTGTGCCCAGCTTTCTGCGTGCAGAATCGAGAATGCGTCAACCATCTCTTCCGTGATCCAGGTTCCCTGCTGACCGACCCGAGCGGCCGCACAGGCACGAATGACAGCGGCGAAATCCTCGTTGAAGCTGAACTTCCACGGTGAGCTGCGTACCGAGCGACATAGTCGGCGAGCGACATGAAACGAAGCTGGCTCCATGACGCAACGCGGGTCCGGGGTCCACCACAGAATCGGCTGGCCGCTGTCGAACCAGGGAAACACACCGCGCCGGTAGGCGTGCAGCAGTCTGTCCCGACTCAGATCACCGCCGGCCGCGAGCAGCCCATCGGGAATGGTCAGTGCCGATGAGATTTCCGGGAACGCATCCGGTGGATCGTCCTGACTGATCCATGCGATGCGCGGTGTGGTCACGATTCCTGGTCGCCGGCGCGGTACGGTGTATGTGTGCCGGCGGCCTCCATATATCGATCGATGTGTCGACCTTCCTCTCGCAGATAGTTGCGGATTGCTGCATAAAACTCGGGACGTGCAAGCCAGTGCGCCGACCATGTCGTCGTCGGCACGAAACCCCTGGCAAGTTTGTGTTCGCCTTGCGTGCCCGGCTCGAATACTGTCTTGTTGTTGGCGATGCAGTATTCGATGCCCTGGTAGTAACAAGTTTCGAAGTGCAGAGCGTTGTGCCGTGAATCGCTTCCCCAGTATCTTCCGTACAATGCATTGTCACTCTCGTAGAATACGGCTGCCGCGATCAGCACGTCGTTCTTTTCGGCAAGGACCAGCAAAATCGTCCGCGGAAGACGCCTTGACACGTCGACAAAAAAATCGAGACCGAAGTAGGGTATCGAGCCGCGCCTGAGAAATGTCACGCTGATGAGTCGATAGACGTCCCGCCACAACCCGGCATCGGCGTCCTCGCCATGCACCCAGCGAAACGTGATTCCGTTTTCGGCAACACGGCGCCGTTCACGCTTCACTTTTTTTCGCTTCGCCGAGCTGAACGTCGCCAGGAAATCGTCAAAACTTCGGTAGTCCCGGTTGTGCCAGTGAAACTGACAGTCTTTTCGGAGCTGCAATCCCGCATCGCGAAGCACCTGAAGTTCGTCCGGACGGGGAAACAACACGTGAAGCGAGGAACAGTCACTGTCCTTCGCCAGCTGCACGGCCTCGCCGACCAGCATGCCGGCGAGGCCGGGGCGTGCGCGCTCGCCGAGCAATAACCGGGTACTCGGGGCCGGCGTAAACGGCACCGCCGAGACCAGCTTGGGGTAGTAGCCGAGCCCGGCCCGCTGATAAGCCTGGGCCC
>JBHIDG010000200.1:0-6095 GCA_046760025.1 Woeseia sp.
GTGTTCCGGAATAATGACCTCGAACTTGGGGAGCATGCTGTAGAAATCGAAGCGTGATTCGGGAGGCTTGGCGGGCGTGCCGGCCGATTGCTCGTCGCTGTCATCGACGGTCGGCGGCTGCTGTGCGGCCGGTCTCACGGGAACGCCCGGGCTGCGCTCGTCGATGTAAATGGCGAATGCGACGGAGAGCCCGATCGCGAGCCCGAACAGCATCCATACCCAGCCCGGATAGTCGTCCTTGCCCGATTTTCTCTTGCGTCTTCGTCTCGCCATTGTCTACATCGAGTCGGGCGCAGATACGCCGAGCAGTCCCAGACCATTGGCGATGACCTGACGGGTTGCGGCAATTAACGCGAGTCTCGCGTTACGCAAGTTTTGATCGTCAACGATGAATGTATGCGCGTTGTAATAAGTGTGAAAATCCCTGGCCAGGTCCTGAAGATAATGAACGAGATGTTGCGGCGCCCGGTTACCGGCGGCGAGTTCGATGGTCTCCGGATACCGGCTCAATGCGCTCATCAGCGCTCTCTCATGAGTCTCGGTGAGGCCGTCCAGGTTGTGGAGGCCTGCTGCCTTGTCCCACTTCAGGGACTTTTCCCCGAGCTGGCGGAATACGCTGGCGACGCGGGCATGGGCGTACTGGATGTAATAGACAGGGTTGTCACTCGAGCGGCTCTTAGCAAGCTCCAGATCGAAATCGAGGTGTTGATCATTGGATCTCATGACGTAGAAGAACCTCGCGGCGTCGTTGCCGACCTCTTCGCGAAGCTGGCGCAAGGTCACGAAGTCGCCTGAGCGTGTCGACATCGACAGCTTCTCGCCACCGCGGTACAGGCTTACGAACTGAACGAACGGTACTTCGAGGCTGTCCCCTTCGTAACCCATTGCCTGGAGGCCAGCGCGGACCCTCGCGACATAGCCGTGGTGATCGGAGCCGAGGACGTCTAACAAATGGTCAAAGCCGCGTTTTCGTTTGCCGTGGTGGTAGGCTATATCGGAAGCGAAGTAGGTCGGTTTGCCGTTTTCACGAATGATGACCCGGTCTTTCTCGTCGCCGAACTGTTCTGCCTTAAACCACGTGGCGCCGTCTTTCTTGTAGAGCATGCCGCGGTCTTCGAGGACGTCGAGCGCCTCATTGATCAGGTCCTCGTCGGACAGGCTCTGCTCGGAGAACCAGCGGTCGAATTGAATGCCGAAAGCCCTGAGATCGTCCTCGATGTCGGCGCTGATGGTGGCGAGCGCGTCCCGTCTCAGTTTACCGAAATGTTCCTCGCCGAGGAGCTCGTATGCCCTGTCGATAAGTGCGCCGATGAATATTTCCTCATCGTTACCGGGGGCGTCCGCGGGAAGATCGGCGCACAGCGCTTCGGCGTCGATCTCCGGCAGCCGAGATGCGTCAATGGATGCGGCGATCTCGCCGATGTAGTCGCCCTTGTAGCCCGCCTCCGGAAAGGGCACCCGCATACCACGCAGCTCGAGCATTCTCACGAGTACGCTGACGCCGAGTATGTCCATCTGCCGGCCCGTATCGTTGAGGTAGTACTCGCGGTCGACGGGGTAGCCGACCGCCTCGATCAGGTTGGCAAGCGTTGCGCCGAATGCCGCATGGCGGCCGTGCCCGACATGCAGCGGCCCGGTCGGGTTTGCCGACACGAATTCGATCAGGTATCGAGGTCTCTGTCTTGCTTCCCGCCTGCCGTAATTGTGACCGGCTTCGAGAATGTCGGCAATCTCCTGACGAAACGCGGCATTGCCGACGTAGAAATTGATAAAACCCGGGCCGGCGATCTCGACTCTATCGACGTACTCGCTTTCCGGCAGCTTGTCGATGATTTGCGCGGCAAGGTCTTTGGGATTTTTTCCGATGGTTTTTGCCAGACGCATCGCGATATTTGTTGCAAAGTCACCGTGACGGGAATCGCGAGTACGTTCGACGGTCCGGCGAACCGAGGTCCCCGGCGGCGCGTCAGGCAGCTCGGGCACAAGCGCCAGGGCCTGCTCGACAAGATGTGCAATGTTGCTCTTCAAAGGCGTGCCTTGATGCGCCCGGGGAGGGGGAGGCGGCAATTTTAACGCGGCATCAAAAAAGCTCAATCGGGTCTACGTCTATCGACCAGCGCACCCGACGTCCTGATTTCTCGGATTCGAGCTCGGGGCGCAGCCCCTGTAACAAGCGATGCAGGGCATGGCGGTCGGTGCTTTGCAGAAGCAACTGTGCATGAAAGCGACCCGCCCTGCGCTCCATCGGTGCGCTGACGGGCCCCAGTATTCTGACCGTATCGACGCCCGCAGCCGCGGCCTTCGCCCGGGCAGCCTCTAGAAAGCCGTGGGCGTCGCTGCGCTTGGGTGCCGCAGCGCGGATAAGGGCGAGGCGTGAAAAAGGCGGCCAGGCGGCGGCCGATCGTTCCTGCAGCGCCTGCTGCGCCACCCGGTCGTAGCCGCCGCCGAAAAGCTCGTTCCAGAATGGATGCTTCGGGAAAGCCGTTTGAATGATGACCTCGCCCTGCCGCTGTTCGCGACCGGAGCGTCCGGCGACCTGAATCAGTCCCTGAGCCAATCGCTCACTCGAACGAAAGTCCGTGCCGAATAGCCCCTGGTCGGCATTGATCACGCCGACCAGTGTCAGGTTCGGAAAATGGTGGCCTTTCGACAGCATCTGTGTGCCGACGAGAATTTCTGCATCGCCTTGCTCCGCCATTGCAAGCGCCCGGTTCATCGTGCCCTTGAGGCGAGTGGTGTCGCTGTCGATACGTGTGATCCTGCGATCGGGGAAGTGATGCTCGAGCGATTCCTCCAGTCGTTCCGTACCCTGTCCGAGTGCTCGAACGGTTCCGCCGCATGCCGGGCACCGTGTCTCGATGGACCGGCTCGCGCCACAATGATGGCAAAGGAGCTTCGGGTCGCGGGCGTGCACGGTCATGCGCGCGTCGCACCGCCGGCATTCCGCAATGTGCCCGCAATCCGAACAGATCAGGGTCGGCGCGAATCCACGCCTGTTCAGAAATATGAGTACCTGCCCTCCGTCCCGGAGGTTCCCCTCGATGGCAGAAAGTAATGGCTGGCTCAATCCGTCGTAAGCGGGATGCTGGTTGAGATCCACGAGCCTCAACAATGGCGGTGCTGCGTTGCCGGCGCGATATGGCAGGGACACGTGCCGATACATGCCTTCTTTACAGCGTTGCAGTGATTCGATCGATGGTGTGGCGGATCCGAGAGTCACGGGGACATCCAGGTGCTTTGCTTTGGCAACAGCGAGGTCCCGGGCGGAATAGCGCAATCCCTCCTGCTGCTTGAACGAACTGTCATGTTCCTCGTCGACCACAATGAGTCCGGGATCTTTTAGCGGTGCAAAGACGGCCGAACGGGTGCCGAGAATAAGCGGCGCGGATCCGTTTCTGGCGCTGCGCCACGCACTTAGCCTGACGCTGTCGGGCAACGATGAATGCATGAGCGCCGGTGTAATACCGAGACGCTCGGCCAGGCGCGCCACGAACTGCGGCGTCAACCCTATCTCCGGAACAAGCACCAGCACCTGGCGGCCCGCATCCAGCACGTCTTTCATGAGACGCAAATAGACTTCCGTTTTGCCACTGCCTGTAACGCCGTCGAGCAACGAGACATGAAACCCCTCATGGCCGCAGATATGTTCAAGTGCGGTCGTTTGATCGGCGTTCAGATCCGGACCATCGGTCGCCTCGCCCACGCGCGGTTCGAATTCCGGGCCTGAAGGTGCATCGAATATTCGAATCCATGATTTGTCGAGCATGGTCTTTCGAAGACGCCGCCAGCCGGGTATGGACTCATCCAGTTCTTCGAAGGCTACGCCTTCGTTGGCGCGACCCCCCAGGAGTGCGAGAAACTCCGCCTGACGCGGTGCGCGTTTCGCGACCCCGGACAACGACTGAGCTGCGCCTTCCCCGGTGATGGCAACTCGCTCGACGCGGGGATTGAGGGGCTTGCCCTGCCGCAATAGCGCGGGCAATGCCGCAGAGACGACTTCTCCGATCGGGTGATGATAGTAATCACTCGTGAAGCGGATCAGCCAGATATCCGACTCGCGGAGAATCGGTTCTTCATCAACCGGTGACAGGACGCGGCGCAGCTTGCTGCGCGGCAGTTCGCTCTCGGTCTCCTGGCCGAGGACCATACCGAGCTGCCGTTGTCGTCCGAACGGCACAAGAACCCGGCAGCCGGGCCCGGGCACCGGGGCGGAGCCGGCGGACGACGGCAAATAGTCGAAGAGTCTTGACAGCGGCGCATTGATCGCCACACGCAGAATCGGCTCCCTGTTCATTTATATCTTAAAAAACAATAGTATACGTTTATATGTCGGGCACACAGTCACATAATTATGATAAACGAGCTGCGGTCAACCGTGGCCCGGCTCGCTCGTTAAATAGGCATGACACGTTATTAGACCCCGTGATGGAGTCAAGATGTTTCGAAGGATCGAGATGGATCTCGAGCGCCGAATTACCGGGATGCGCGTCGGATGAGCTTCCCGTCGTGCGAAATTGCGGTATCGTGCACCCGCGAACACTTCACAGGGGCAAAACAGCTGCAGCGCGAACGGAAGCTCAACCGGTTTTTGGCGGAGGTTGAAAGGCGCGCATTACGAATCGCGGAAATATCTGTCCGCGATCGTGATGAAGCACTCGACCTCGTGCAGGAGGCAATGATTAAGCTGGTGCGAAACTACGCGGACCGGTCGGAAGGTGAATGGACGCCATTGTTTTACCGGATCCTGCAGAACGGAGTCCGGGACTGGCATCGGCGGCAGGCAGTCCGCAATCGCTTAATGGTCTGGTTCGGCCGGTCGAATGGCGGCGGTGCAGACTTTGATCCGGTAGCGAGCGCACCGGATCCCATGGGCAGGACACCCGATGAAAACCTCCAGTCGGCGCAGGCGATGGCGAGCCTGGAGCTCGCGGTTGCAGCACTCCCGCCAAGGCAGAGGGAAGCATTCATGCTGCGCACGTTCGAGGGACTGGACGTGGCGGGAACAGCCACTGCAATGGGTTGCAGTGAGGGAAGCGTGAAAACGCATTATTCTCGAGCAGTGCATGCCCTGCGAGAGAAGTTGGGAGAACACTGGGAATGAACGCACGAAACGTCAGCAACATCGAAGAGCAGCAGTTCGCGGCGAAAGCAAAAGAGCTCTTCGATCGAAGTGTACAGGGGCTGGATGCGGAGACGCAGTCACGGCTTAACCGTGGCCGGCACGAGGCGCTTGAGCAATTGCGGCCGGGTGTCGATTCCATGCAATGGCTGCGATGGACGTCGGCTGCCGGGGTCGCCGCGGCGGCGGTAGTGGCCGTCATGATACTGAGCAGCAGGCCGCCGGTTGATGATTTGGCACCGCCTGGCGAACTCAGCGATTTCGAGATTCTGATGACAGAGGAAAGTCTCGAGATGCTGGAAGAACTCGAGTTTTACAGCTGGATCGATCTCGAAGCGCAACTTGACGACGAATTGGACACGAATGGCAATGTCGGCTGACAAAGAGCGGCCGGATTACCTGCTCAGCGTCACGGTCCTGTGGGGTTTGATCGGTTGCGGCGGTGCGTTTGCCGCTGATCATGAAACGCCGGACATGGAGTTCCTGGAGTACCTGGGGAGTTGGGAGGAATCGGATGAGGACTGGCTGCTGTTTGATCGGGCGACAGGCGAAGCATTGGCGGCCGATGATGACGAGCGGAGCGATCCCGCGCCGGCAGGCAAAGAATCGATGGAGTCTGAAGATGAAAGCTGAATGGATGGTGTCAATCTTTGCATCGCTTCTGCTGGTGATCAGTGGTGCGTCGATGGCGCAGGACGAGAACATATCCTGGGACAGTCTCAGCGAAGAACAGCAACGGGTTCTGGGGCCTATTGCCGACAGCTGGGACACGCTGGTCCCCGAACGGCAAGCGCGGTTGTCAGCAGGCGCGCAACGTTGGGCCGGCATGTCGCGTAGAGAACGGGCCGCCGCGCAGAAACGCTTTCAGGCATGGCGCAGTCTTACAGACGAGCAACGCGATGTTATTCGATCGCGGTATCGGGACTTCCAGAGAATGTCGCCGCTCTTCTTCTCGATCGCGACGAACATCGCGTTC
>JBHIDG010000201.1:0-6033 GCA_046760025.1 Woeseia sp.
CGGCCAGCTGAAAGCGCATTGAATCCCTGCCGCAGCGTGTCACTCATCCACGCCGCAGGTGGCCGCGATATCTGTGGTGTCACGTGTTCGATTGGTGATTTTCTGATCGGGTAGCCCGGAGATTAAGCACAAATTCTCGGCGTACTCCAGATCGAAGAAAGCAAGTTTGGGGACGGACTCCACGGCGTCCGTCCCCTTTGCCCTCGGGCAAAAAAAACGGCGGCCCAAGGGCCGCCGCAATGGTTGCATGTACATTTCCGATACTTAGAACTTGACCTTGACGTTGACTGCATAAGTCCGTCCCAGGGTATCGTACAATCTCGGGAAGGTATTACCCGAATTGAACGATATCGACCCGGTATTGTTACCGAGGATCGGTGGATCTTCGTCCGCGACATTATAAACCTGGAGCGCGACTCGACCCCAATCCCTGTAGGAATAGCCGAATGTTAAATCAACGTAGTCGAACGCATCGACGTTTCTGAATGCCTGGAACAACGAAGAGGCTTCGTTGGCCTGCGCGTCCATTTCGCCGATATGGCGCCACAGCAGCGATGCATCCAGATCATCGCGGAACCAGCTGATGCGCAGAGTATGACGCCACTCCGGCACCGGATCGCACGAAGTGCCATAGAATCCCTTGCAGTCAATGACCTACCCGAGACAAAGGTAACACTCCATCCCATTGGTTTAGACCCCAACAACCGGCGACAGCGCGAACGGATTCGGATTACCGACCGAGCACGGATCAAGCGTGGCGTTGTCCAGACCGCTCGTGAACGGGCGGAACAATTCGCCGACGACCGCGACCCGCACGGCTTGCTGCTCCATGAACCGGCAGCGGATACCCGGGACGAACTCCCAGCCAAGCCCCCCTTTCCACGAATCGGTGCCGCCCTGTACGTCGTAGTCCGCGTTGCGGTATCCGACTTCCAGATTCAGGTTTTCGAAGCCGTTGCGGCCCTGCACGATCGGCAGGATGGCCGCGACGAACCATTCGTCGTAACTATAGGCACCGTTCACAGGGTGACGGTTACGACCAGCACCGTCCTGACAACTGGCTGGCGGCAGCTTCAGACACTCGTCCGGCGACGAAGACGCCGTCAGGTCGCTGTGCTCGAAACCAACAGTAATGGAGAGGCCCTCATCCGCCTACGGCGGCGACAGTCCATCGATCGTGCCGTCGATCGATGCATGACAGATCGACAGCATGGCCGTGCGCAGGTCACTGGCGATCGCGATGAAAAATCCGTTACTCAGACGACCTTTGGTGACCCGATCGCCTCCGATGATGATCCTGGCGCTTTTCTTAACGGCATCATCGATGTGGCATTGCGCGCGGTTGATCGCGGCCTCTTTTGTCACGGGTCCGTAGGTCACCCCGGGATCCGGGTCTCGTCCGGGCTTGATGGCGCGTGTGTCGACCGAAAGCGCTTGGACGAAGTCATCGTGAACCTGCTCATGGGTCACGATCCGGTTCACAGTGATACAGGTCTGGCCCATGTTTGAGAATGAACGGCGCATAGTTGCCTTCGCCGCGGCCTCGATATCCGCATCCGGCATGACAATGAAAGGTGCATGGCCACCGAGTTCCAGGCTAATTCTTTTAAGATTCGCCGCGGCGCGACGCATGATGTCTTGGCCCGCCGCAACTGAGGCCGTGGCAGTTATGCAAGTAAGCCCGGGATGTTCCGACCGCGCCTGGCCAGCGTCCGGACCGGTGCCAAGCAAAGAAGACCACTACCGTCGCATAGATCGAAGCGCCCCAGAGCAGTTCCGCGGGCGAATTGTAGCAAAGGAAAACAGACATGATTACAATTGACGCCAGCATCAGTCCGGGTCCCGAAAGGACGAGCGCTGCATTCCACCGTGTCTGCGCATGGAGGCGCAGATTGGCCAGCGATACACCGAGTTAGACGATAAGAAACGTCATGCTCGAAAACGCCGTAATGAGTTCAAACCCGCCGAGCAACGTCAAGCCAGTGGGCAGGGCCGTGATCACCAGCATCGCGATCCAAGGGTCATCGACCCGGGCACGGAAGGAAAAGGCATTTGGAGCCGCCTCATCTCTTGCCATCACCGCCAAGATCCTGGAAGCGCCGAACTAGGTCGCTTCATTGGCCGAAGACGTCGCGAACAGGGCAGTTAGCGATACTAGCGTACGCCCGATTTCGCCCAGCAAAGCAATTGACTAAAACCGAATTGGGTCTAATCTCTTTCTCATTCAAATGGCCTGTTTGGTCCGACTACCACTGACGGCTCACATTGATCAAATAGCAGGAGATACGAGGGACCGATAGATGTGGATTTATCAAGTATTATCCGACGATCGCACGGAAACGCTAAGCGATCGATTCAGGAGATTGAAAGAGGAACCCGGCCTGCCCGCGGCACAATCCGGAGGTACCTGCCAATTGGTGTCATCGAGGCGAAGTACCCACTGCCGCAGAGCACCAGCAAACTCGACTTGGATGCCGCACGCTAACAAGCAAACAGAAGGTACAATCGCTTCGAATTGGGAATCAGGTTGAGGATGAAAGTTACGTATGCGAGAAGAAGGTCCGGACGGCATTTGGCGGAACTCAAAAAATAAATTCGCCGCTATGATTGATCAATGTCGCCGGCGAAGCATTAGGCCTCCCCAGGATCTGTGGATGCAGGTTCGTCTCCGAAAATCATACCCACCTGATTCAGCGGTGTCTGAGTGCATACAGAGGTCAACCAGAAAATCGTAGTCCGCTGCCGCGGCCTGACCAAGACCTACGGCACCGGAGCCGCGCAAGTTGCTGCGCTTCGTGGCATCGACCTTGTAGTTCGACGAGGCGAATTGATCATGGTCGTCGGCCCGTCCGGATGTGGAAAAACAACCCTAATATCGATTATCGCCGGAATACTTGACCAGGATAAGGGGCTATGCGAAGTGTTCGACCATGATCTGAAACAGATGGGGCAGAAGGAAAAGGTGCCGCTTCGTGGTCGGTCTATTGGATTCGTCTTTCAGGTTTTCAATCTTTTGCCGGCGCTGACTGCCACCGAAAATGTCTCGGTGCCCTTGCTACTCAATGGGGTAGCGCGCAAAAACGCCGAATCGGGAGCGCACCGCGTCCTCGAATCAGTCGGCCTGGGCGAACGCCTGACTGCCCTGCCGTCGCAACTCAGCGGTGGCGAGCAACAGCGTGTCGCGATTGCCCGTGCACTGGCCCACAATCCCGGCTTAATTGTATGCGATGAACCGACGAGCAATCTCGATCACAAAACAGGACGTGCCATGATGAACATTCTGCGCGATGTGGCACAAACTCCGGACAGGGCTTTGATCGTTGTGACCCACGACACGCGTATTCTCGATTTTGCTGACCGTGTTGCGATCATGGATGATGGGAAAATCAGCGATATATTGGCCGGCAAAAATGTGAAGCGTTTGAAATGAAGCGCAGTTTTATTCTTCCGCTGATTGCTCTCCTGGGTGTCGTTGTCGCAACTGTCGTGATTATCGATGATAACCGACCGACAGCTATTCTTAATCCTGCAATCCAACCGGCGGAGTCCCCTTATCCCTCTCATATCGCCGGCGCCGGTATCATAGAGACGGCTCTCGGAAACACTGTTCTCGGTGCGCCGGTTCCCGGTGTCGTCACGGAGATCTACGTAACCGTCGGGGAGCATGTCAAGGCGGGGCAACCGCTGTTCAAGATCGACGATCGTGATCTACAGGCCCGGCTTGTGAGCATTACAGCACAAGTCACAGCGGCGGAAGCCGAAGTTCAACTGCCGAAACACCAGCTTGCGCGTGCCGAGCAACTCGCCCGGGACGACCCCGACGCAATCAGTATACGGGAACTGAGTGATCTTCAGGACGAGGCAGCTAGAGCCGAAGCATCGCTCGAACTGGCGCGAGCCCAGGTCCGGCAGCTGAGGATGGACATCGATCGTCGAACCGTGCGTGCACCTGCCGCGGGTCAGGTATTGAAAATCGGGATACGCCGGGGTGAGTACCTGGATAGCAGCATTGCTGTAACGCCGGCAATATTGTTCGGTCAAAACGACAAGCTGTATGTACGCGTCGACATCGATGAGAACGAAGAGTGGCGGCTTCAATCAGGGGCCGAGGCGGTGGCATTTGTTCGGAGTAACCGGGAATTAAGAATACCGTTGCAGTTTGAATATATCGAACCCTATGTCACTACAAAGATCGCACTCACCGGACAGGGAACCGAACGAACCGACCGACGCGTTCTCCAGGTTATTTATCGTTTTGACCCCGACGATTTGCCGGTTCACGTTGGCCAGCAAGTGGATGTATTCATTCAAGCACCACCTGTGCGACCACGACCCGAGAGCAAGGATGAGTAGATGCTGCATATCGCCCTAAAAATGCTCATCGGCGATCGGGCAAAATACGCCGGATTAATTCTTGGTATTTCGTTTACTGCATTTCTTGTCACGTTCGCGGCTTCCTATTTTTGTGGCTTTATGACGCGTGGCTTCGCCCTTATTGCTGAAAACCCGACAGCCGACGTCTGGGTCATGGATCCGGCGGTCGATTCAGCCGAACGAACCATCAATATGCCTGACTCTGCCTTGTACCGGGTACGCGACGTGGAAGGCGTGCGCTATGCGGAACCGCTCGCGTTGGGAAGTGTGGATGCACGGTTTCCGAATGGACGATTTCAATCGTTTCAAGTGATCGGCGTCGACGACGCCACACTGATAGGCGCACCCTGGCTAAGGGACGGTGAAGCACCGAGCGTGCTGTACGCACCGGATGCCGTCATCGTCGATGACGGTGGTACGAGCGGAAAGCTCATGACACCGAGTCGCGAGGCTGACCAATGGCCGCATAACGGACCACACCTCGATGTGCCGACCCGAGAGTTAATCTCGGGCGACGAACTCCTCGTAAATGACCGGCGAATCAAGGTTGCAGGCCGTTCGGACACATTGCCGAGGTTCCCACCGCGGCCATTGCTCTATGCCAAATATGCGACCGCCAAACGCATTCTGTCGGCTAAACGGCACAGCTTGACCTTTGTGATGGCCAGCGCCGAGGCTGGCCAATCCGAGCAGGCTCTGGCACGACGCATTCAGCAACAAACCGGGCTGCGAGCGCGATCATCGCGGGATTTCAAGGCCGACACCGTGCGCTGGTATCTGGTCAACTCTGAAGATGTTGGCGACATGGCAGCGATGCTGACCCTGGCGATGTCGGTGGGTTTTGGCGTGACCGGTGTCATGCTCTACATGTTTACGTACGAAAACCTGTACCAATATGCGGTACTGAAGGCGATGGGCGCGACACCGCGATTGTTGCTCGCCATGATACTTGTGCAGGCAGGCATATGTGCGCTGCTAGGCACCGGTATCGGGCTCGGCCTGTGCGGGGTGGTTGGTGAAGCCGTATCTGCTGCCGGCTATCCGTTCCGAATGATGTGGTTCACGCCATTGGCCGGAACTATCGGCGTTCTGATCGTGAGCCTGACGGCGGCAGTTATCAGTGCGCATCCGGTATTGAAATTGCAACCCGCCGTTGTCTTCGCTGGTCGATAAGCGATCGTATGCCTACCGGGCCCGACGTCCGGAACTCGGCGCAGGGCAAAGCCACGGCTCAGGTATCGCACAGGAGACCGACACCGTGCCACCGATATCTTCCGATTCGTGACGGTGAATCAGGCCCACTATCCAATTACCACGATGTGCCGGGTGTCTCCCCCGGCGGCTATTACGCGTGGCAGAACCGGCCGTCCTCGGCACGCTCGATTGTCGATGAGTTGCTGACGGAGAAGTTCCGTGAGTTCCATCAGCAATGCCGTGGCAACTATGGGGCGCCACGGATACATGCCGATCTCAAGGATGACGGCTGGCGGGTTCGCAAAAAGCGTGTCGCTCGCTTACTCAAAGCCGCAGGGCTCAGGGGCGTGTGCCGCCGCAAGGGAACCGTCACGACACGTCGTGACACGGCTTCTCGTGCAGCAGCGGACCTAGCCTTGATGTGACAAAAACGTAGCCAAAGAAAAGGCCCGTCGCTGTGCTATC
>JBHIDG010000202.1:0-5981 GCA_046760025.1 Woeseia sp.
CCTAGGTGCCACGGTCAACGGCACGACCTATTGCGGCATGCGGGCACGCACGACCGGTGCACCGCAAAATCACTGGTTCGGGCCGGCGGGCGATCCGCGTGCCGCGGGAATCGGCACGCCCGAGGCGATCATCGCTACCTGGAGCGGTCACCGCGAGATCGTATCGGACCAGGGACCATTGCCGGACGGCTGGGTAACGCCGCCACCGACTTGAACGATCCGCAGGCCTGAATCCTCAGTCCGACTCCAGACCCAGCAGCAGGTGGTTCATGCGGCGGACATACTCTGCCGGATTGTCGAGCTGCGCGCCGTCGGCAAGCAATGCGTGATCGAGGACGATTTCCGACAGGTCATCGAACCTCTGGCTGTCGGTCTCGGTGGACAGTTTCTGCACCAGCGGGTGCTCGACGTTTATCTCGAGAATCGGCTTGAGCTGCGGCAGCACCTGACCGGCTTCCTCGAGCATGCGACGAAGCTGGGGGCCCGGGTCCTGCTCGCCGGAAACGACGCAAGCCGGCGAATCCACGAGACGCTGGCTGACATTGACCGCCTCGACCCTGTCCTTGAGCACCTTCTTGATCCGCTTCAGCAGCGGCTTGTGCGCATCATTCATCGCTTCTCTTGTGACCTCGCCCTCGGCATCGGGCAGGTTCAGCCGGCCGCGTCCCACATCCTGAAAGGTCTTGCCCTCAAACTCCGGCAGGTGGCTGACGATCCAGGGATCGATACGGTCATACAGCAGCAAGACTTCGATGTCTTTTTTCCTGAGCTGTTCGAGATGCGGACTGGCCGAGGCCGTCGCAAAATTGTCGGCCAGCAGATAGTAGATCGTGTCCTGGTCCGGCGCTGCGCGGCCAAGATAATCCGCCAGCGACTGGTCCTGTTTTTCAGTACCGGAACGCGTACTGGCGAAGCGCAGCAGCTTGGCCAGCTTGCCAGCATTGGCCTGGTCTTCGACGAAGCCCTCCTTGATCACCTGGCCGAACTCGTTCCAGAACTTCTGGTAGTTCTCAGGATCGCTCGACGCCATCTTGCTCAACATATCGAGCACCCTGCGCGTAAGGGCCTTGCGCATGGCCGCCAGCTCACGGTCCTTCTGCAACATCTCGCGGGAAATATTCAATGGCAGGTCGGCGGAATCCACGATCCCCTTGACGAAGCGCAGATACAGGGGAAGAAACTGCTCTGCATCATCCATGATGAACACGCGCTGGACATAGAGCTTCAATCCCCTCGGCGCTTCCCGATTCCAGACGTCGAAGGGCGCAGTCGCGGGAATGTAGAGCAGGCTCGTATACTCTTTCTTCCCTTCCACCCGGTTGTGGCTCCAGGAAAGCGGGTCGGTAAAATCGTGTGACAGATGTTTGTAAAACTCCCGGTACTCGTCGTCACTGACTTCGGAGCGCGACCTCGTCCAGAGCGCCGTTGCCGAGTTGACCGTCTTCGGTTCGCTCTCGCCGGCTTTCGACAACATCACCGGAAAGGCAATATGATCGGAATACTTTCGTATAAGTGTCTCCAGGCGGTGCGAATCCGAGAATTCCGCCTCCGCCTCCTTGAGGTGCAGGGTCACCCGTGTGCCGCGCTGCTCGCGCTCGGCAGGCTCGATCGAGAACTCACCCTGGCCGTCGGACTCCCAGCGCACGGCCTCGTCGCGCGGCAACCCCGCTCGTCGTGATTCCACCTCGACTCCGTCCGCAACGATGAACGAGGAATAGAATCCGACGCCGAACTGGCCGATCAGTAGCGCGTCCTTTTGCTCGTCGCCGGTCATCTGCTGAAGGAACTCGGCGGTCCCCGACTTCGCGATAGTGCCGAGATTATCGACCAGCTCGGCTCGCGACATGCCGATCCCGTTGTCCATCACGGCGATGGTATTCGCCTCTGCGTCGTACTCGATTCGAATCCGGAGATCCGGGTCGTCCTTCAGTAAATCCGGACTGGCAAGTGCCTCGAAGCGAAGCTTGTCGGCGGCGTCGGACGCGTTCGATATCAGTTCACGCAGGAAAATTTCCTTGTTGCTGTATAGAGAATGGATCATCAAGTGCAGCAGTTGCCGCACTTCGGCTTGAAATCCCAGCGTCTCCCGGCTCTCGCTCACCGTCGCAGTCCCCTCGATTACAGTTCAATCAACGACAGACACGATAGTGCCTATCCGCTGCTTTTCAAGGGATTTTGTATCCGGCCGGGGTCAGCCGGCAGTCGAGGGTATCCGGATCGGCCCCACCACCGACTTGAATAACAGGCCGACCGTCAGCATTGCCACTACGGCCAGAGCCAGCGGCGGGTGCTCTTGCGCGAGGATGACGCCCGTCACTTGCAAGCCAAACGATCCGAGCAGGAAGAGGATTCGCTGAATCGCGCGACGAAGTTGCTCGGCGATCAGCGGTGCTGCGCAAAAAAAATCCTCCAGCTCGTCGAGGGATTGAATCAGGCGCTCCACAAGACTTGCGGCCGTCCTTTACCGCGCGATTGACAGCAGCGGACCTCCGGGTCCGGACTCGGCAGCAGGCGTGTCCGTATCCAGCATGGCCATCGCATTGGATTTTTTTGCATGGGCAATCGCAACATGAAACAACTCCCAGCGTTTTCTTGCCGCTTCATTTTGCAGTGCCGTGACGGGGGAGTCGGATTGTGGAATCTTCTTGGACATGCCTGTCTTGTCTTTCGTCCCTGTGACCGAAGTTGACTATAGTCACCTGGCAACTCCGCCACCGTGAGACAGATCACAGCTTCATTTAGAATTCGTAATGAAAGGCAAATAATTGTCAGAAGAGAGAACTCGTTCGAATTTTTGTTGTGACGCGGTCACTTTGCGTAATACATAATC
Organism: Woeseia sp.; assembly: GCA_046760025.1. Classification (GTDB taxonomy): domain Bacteria; phylum Pseudomonadota; class Gammaproteobacteria; order Steroidobacterales; family Woeseiaceae; genus JACZWL01. The sequence continues at coordinate 2,831 of JBHIDG010000202.1, forward strand.
TGCCAGATCTCGTTAACAGCCCACCGCGCGCGCTGGGTCCAGCGACGAGTTAATGATTGTCTCGGGAATTCAGTCCGTCTTATTCGTCGGACCAGTTGCGTTTCACCTGTTCTGCCCAGGTTCTGTATCCCTTCCAGGTATAGAGTGACGGGTCGATTCCGCTTCGGCGCTGCTTGGGAACGGGTGCTTTTGAGATCCAGCGACGATATTGTTGCCAGCCATCCACCTCGGATGAACCGTTCGTCTGCATATTTTCTTCGCGGCCGGAGTTTTCCGACTCCTCCTGCGCGTCGTCGTAATCATTCGTGAAACTGATTTCTTTGGTTTCGTGCATAACGGACAGCTCGAGGTTTCTTTGAGCCGATGCTACGTTGCCCACGGAGCATGTCACAGGAACTGCATCACAATGCCGAAAGGGTTTTCTTACATAATTTTCAATAGCTTAGGCGCACGTTTTACTTAATGGACAGTGCCGATCTGCAAGGCGATGCGATCGGTTTAACAGAATGCAAATCGTCCCGGCCGGGACTTTTATCGTGATACCCGGTAACAGGGAGAATACGTCTCGCTGGCGATTTTCATTCGGCCCTGTGCAACGAACGCGGCCAGGAGTCTGTCGAGGAGCTTCATTATTTTTTTCGAGCCACATATTTCGAACGGCCCTCGATTCTCGATCAAGGCAATCGTGTCTTCTCTGACGTTTCCGGATACGATCCCGGAGAAAACGCGCCGCAGGTTTCCCGCAAGCTTATGCGGACGAAGATCTTCATGTATTTCGATGGCCCGCATCGATTCGTGACTTGCCTTGAACGGCTTCTGAAAGTCCTGGCCAATCGTAAGACGCCAATTGAAATAATAAGCGTCCCCATGGTGTTTTCGAAACTCTCTGACCTGACGGAGGCCGGCAAGCATTTCTCTCGCGACGCGACGCGGATCGTCGATGATGATCCTGTACAGACCTTGTGCCCGCGGGCCGAGCGTTGCGGCAACGAATTCATCAATCTGCCTAAAATATGTTTCGCTATCGGCAGGACCGGTCATGATCAGCGGGAACGGCAGTTGTTCATTGTCCGGATGCAAGAGGACGCCCAACAGATACAGGAATTCCTCCGCAGTGCCGACGCCGCCCGGGAAAACCGTGATGCCATGCCCGAGTCGGACAAATGCCTCGAGGCGTTTTTCCATGTCCGGCATGATGACCAGCGAGTTGACGATGGGGTTCGGCGATTCCGCCGCTATGATTCCCGGTTCGGTAATGCCTATGTACCGGCCCTCCCGGATACGTTGCTTGGCATGGCCGATCGCAGCGCCCTTCATCGGACCCTTCATCGCACCCGGGCCGCAGCCCGTACTTACATTCATGCCGCGCAGGCCGAGTTCGTAACCGACCAGCTTGGTGTAGTCGTACTCTTCCCTGCTTATCGCATGGCCGCCCCAGCAGACTGCGAGATCGGTGTGCGCGGGCGTTTGCAGAAGCCTCGCGTTTCTCAGAATGTGGAAAACTGCATTGGTAATGTTTTCGGACGATTTCGGATCGAATCGCCCGCTCTCCTGAATCTCGTTATTCGTGAATACGATGTCGCGAAGTACTGCGAACAGCAACTCACGGATGCCGCGTATCATCTTGCCGTCGACGAAGGCGGCAGACGGCGCGCCCTTCAGGGACAGCTTGAGGCCCCGATCGAGCTGAATGAATCCGACGCTGAAGCCCTTGTGCATTTCGAGAACCGCCCGCGCATCGTCCGTGTAGGCGCCCGAATTCATGACGGCGAGCATGCAACGCCTGAGTAGCGCGTAGAGGCCACCCTCCCCCTGATTACGGAGTTGATCGACCTCGAACTGCGAGAGTATTTCCAGACTTCCCTCGGGCCAGACCTCGGCATCGACGGTGCTGTCACCGTCGGTCCGAATGGCCCTGTCAGGGACGGATTTCAATTGGGATGTCATTCGGCGTCATTAGCCAGATGTCGATCATGTCCGAATTCGAGACTGCGATGCAGCCGTTTGTCCAGTCCTGTGTCTTATAGTAAGTGACCGAATAGGTCGGGTCATTTGGTTGTCCGTGAATCATGATTTGCCCGCCGGGCGACACCCCGTTTGCCCGGGCTTCCCGTTTGTCCTTCCCATTCGGGTACGAAACATGGATTGCCAGGAAAAAGTCGCTACCGGAATGTCTGGTGTCGAGCCTGTATTGCCCTTCGGGCGTTTTGAAATCTCCCTCTTCTTCCTTGTCACCGACCGGCGAAATACCGAGTGCGATCCTGAAGGACCGAAAGATCCTGTTGTCCCTGAGCAAATGCAGTTCACGCTTTGCCTTTTCGACGACAACTTTATCGGCCGTCGGGAACTCGCCGGCACGGGCAATCGGCAGGCTTGCAAGCAGGCCTGCCGCGATCAATGCCGGGCACACAGCTATCTTCATATCGAGACTCATCAACGCCGCTAAGAGACTAGCAGACCGGGCAATATCTGCAAACGTACGTGGTCACAAGGCATCGTTGCTCACGAGCACGGGAAATCGCACGAGCGTGCCCGGTACGACCTTGTCCAATTCGAGCGTCGGATTGTACTGGCGAAACAACCAGATCGGCACGTCATACCGCCTGAGTGAAAGGATCCAGACTGATTCGTTTCTTCTTATCGTGTGTTCCGTGACGCCGGTAATCGTGTGGTCGCCGAAGAAGTTGTCCTGCTGCTGGCGGTGATACGCGTTCCTCTTGCTTTCGAAGGCTTCAGCATCGACCTTGTTCAGGTCCAGCTTGATTCGCTGACCGACTTCTACGGGCGCGCGGAATGCCAGCCCGTTGATGTCCCGTAGTCGCTGAGTTTTTATCTCCAGCCAGTCACCGTAGTGTCCCAGCGTCTCCAGCGGCTGGATCTCGATCGTGTCGTCGGCCGCCACGCTGTAATCGCTGGGATCCGACAAAAGCGTCGACCGGATCGCGCCACGCAGGCTCGTCGCGAGTCCATTCAGCAGCGCGCCCGGCGCGACCTCCTCCGCCGCCGGCATACCGACGGCAGGCGTATCCGCAATCGCGGCGGCCACCCGGGGCTCGGCCGTCGCCGGTTTCGCGGTCACGGTAACGGGCGCCGGCCCGGCCGCCGGCAATCGCAGGCGTTGCCCCGCCCTGATACGGTGCCGGCTGCCGAG
>JBHIDG010000203.1:0-5923 GCA_046760025.1 Woeseia sp.
ACGAAGCGGGAAGCGGCGTTCCCGGGCGTTTGTCTGAGGAGCTTCGGCATCTGCACGATCTGTACGGGGCGCTGGCGAGGGCACGCAGGCGGCGCGGGGCGATCGAGCTGGATATCCCGCAGACCCGCATCGAGCTGGACAAGCAAGGCGCGGTGCTGAGCATCCGGTCGGTGCCGCGCAACGATGCACACCGGCTGATCGAGGAATGCATGATTGCCGCCAACGTGCAGGCGGCCAAATTTCTTCGCCGGCATCGTATCGCCGGCCTCTATCGCATTCACGCCAGGCCGGACCCGGACCGGTTCGACGAGCTGCGGCTGTACCTGTCCGGTCTCGGCCTGAAAGTGCCGCATCCGGAGCATGTCGATTCGCGCCAGTTCAACCGCATGCTGGCGCAGATCAGGGGCTGCCCCGACGCCGACGCGATATCGATGGCCATGCTACGATCGCTGGCGCATGCGGAATACGGCCCGAGAAACATCGGGCACTTCGGCCTGGCGCTGGATGCTTACGCGCACTTCACCTCGCCGATCCGTCGCTATCCGGACCTGCTGGTGCATCGCGCCATCCGGCATATCATTCGGGGTGGCAAGGCGGGCGCTTACGCGTATGACGGCGGCACGATGGAGCGCCTGGGCGCGGTCAGTTCCGCGCACGAGCGCAGGGCCGAGGACGCCACGAGAGAGGTCGAGGCATGGCTCAAATGCCAGTACATGTCGGACAAGATCGGTGAGGACTACGACGGCGTGGTCAGCGGGGTGACGAATTTCGGCCTGTTCGTGATGATTCCCGAATTGCAGATCGATGGTCTGGTGCATGTCACGAGTTTGCTGAACGACTACTATCACTTCGAGCAAATGAGTCTGGTCGGCGAGCGGACCGGTAGCCGGTACGGATTGGGCGACAGGCTTCGCGTTACGGTTGCGCGTGTCGATCTGGAGTCCAAGCGCATCGACCTCCGCCTGAGCAAGCAGGGTAAAAGGCCTTGAGCAAGTCGAAGTTCGTCACCGGCCTGCGTGCGGTCGAGCAGCTTCTGGTGAATCGCAGCGCCGAGGTCAGGAAACTGTTCGCCGAGTATCGATCGGCCAATCCCCGGGTCGAGGCGCTGATCGCCAGGGCGAAGGAGCTGGGGATCGAGATCCGGGAGGCGAATCGCGCGCGCCTCAAGCAGATGAGCGGCGAGCCGCGACACCAGGGCATTGTCGCCGAGATCCGGCGCAGCGATACGCTGGACGAGGCAGGACTGCGCACGCTGGTCGAGGAGCGGCTCACGGAATATCCGGTGCCGCCGCTCATGCTGCTGGTCCTGGACGCGATTCAGGATCCGCATAATCTGGGCGCCTGCCTGCGCAGCGCCGACGCGGTCGGCGTCGATGCCGTTATCGTGCCCCGGCACGGTGCGGCCGGCCTCGGCCCGGCCGTGAGCAAGGTGGCGGCAGGCGCGGCCGAGACGGTGCCCTTCGTGGCCGTCGCCAACCTGAGCCGGATACTGTCCTGGCTGTCCGACTATTCGGTGCGCCTGATCGGCACCAATGATGAGGCCGAGGAAAGCCTGTTCGACTGCGACCTGACCGGACCGGTCGCCATCGTGATGGGCGGCGAGATGAAGGGCCTGCGCAAGAGTGTGGCCGAGCGCTGTGACCAGATAGTCAGCCTGCCGATGCGTGGCGAGGTCGCCAGCCTCAATGTCTCGGTCGCTGCCGGCATCTGCCTGTACGAGGTATTGCGGCAGCGTCGCGAGAAAAGATGAAATGGGGGGTCGAACCGCCAGGAAGCTGTGGCACTCCAGATTATTAGCGGTTCGACCCCCTCTTCTCCCATTGCTTGCGCCAGCGCCCTACCTTGGGTAGGATTCGCGTCCCCGCAAAGGGCGGGCAAACCTCTTGCTTCACCGGCCTGGCCGGGAGGCTGTAATCCGTAAGGGGGCACAATGAGACACTACGAAATCGTGTTTCTGGTTCATCCGGACCAGAGCGAACAGGTACCTGCCATGGTGGAACGCTACCAGGGCATGGTCACCAAATCAGGCGGCAACGTTCACCGCTTCGAGGACTGGGGCCGCCGTCAGCTGGCTCACCCGATCAACAAGGCCCACAAGGCACACTACGTTCTCCTGAATGTCGAGTGCGATGACAAGGTATTGAGAGAAATCACGGGCGCGTTTCGGTTTAACGATGCCGTGCTTCGCCATCTCGTAATCGGCCGCAAGGAGGCGATCACGCAGGCCTCGCCGATGGCGCTTGCCGTGGAACAGGAAAAAGCCAAGGAGCGCGAATCGCAGCGCCGGCGTGACGCTAAAGCCGCGGCCGAGTCGAACATTCGTGCGGGACCTGGCGATGAGGCCGAAGCATCGGATGAGGGCGCCGAAGAGACGGCGGGCGGCGGCGATGCGGCGGCGGACCAGACCGAAGAAGGTGCCGGGGAGAGTTCGGAAGAATCGATCGCGGACGCAGCGCCGGAGCCCGCCGCCGAAGCCAAGAGCGCCTGATGGAGAGTTGAAATGAGTCGGTATTCACGGAGACGAAAGTATTGCCGTTTTACGGCCGAAGGCATCAAGGAGATCGATTACAAGGATCTCAATCTATTGAAAGCCTATGTCACGGAGACCGGCAAGATCGTGCCGAGCAGAATCACGGGTACGAAGGCCCGCTATCAGCGACAACTGTCAACGGCAGTCAAACGCGCTCGATACCTGGCATTGTTGCCTTATACCGACCGCCACTGATATCCGGGCGGTCGGGGTCACAACGTGCGGCCGATAGCCTCGTGGCTGGTTGCCAGGCCGGAGCGGGCAATCTTCATTCTGATTGCGACGTTCCTCACGCCGATCACGCAGATTCTCGGCAGCGCCGTTTTGGTGTTGCTCACGCTGAGCCGGGGACTCGGCCGTGCAGCACTCGCTTCGGGAATTGCTGCCGCTGCCATACTGGTACTGGCGCTGGCCAGCAAGGTGCCGCTGGCGACTTTGTTTCAGGTCGTTTTGACGATCTGGATACCGGGAATGGCCCTGGCGGTGATGCTGCAGCGCATGCGGTCACTGACCCTGGTGTTGCAGACCACGGTGCTCGTCGAAATCGCCGTGGTCGTCGGCCTGTATGTGGCGTTGGGCGACCCGGCGAGTCATTGGCGCGAGATGCTGAAGGAGTTCGCCGCCGTGTGGCGCGATGCAGGATTGCAGCAAGAGTCAGACATGTTCATGCAGCTGCTGCCGTTTGCGGCGCAGATGACCGGAATTGTCGTTTCGGTCGGCTGGCTGTTACACGTGGTGGCGTTCCTGGCCGGATACGCGGCCTACGTCAGCCTGCCAGGTCAATCGGACGCATTCGGCCGGTTTTCGGATCTCAATTTCGGCCGGGTATTGGCAATTGCGCTGGCGCTGACTTCGATAGCGGCCATGCTCAGCGCAGCGGTCTGGCTGCAGAATTTTGCGTTTGTGTTGTTTGTCATTTTCTGGTTGCAGGGGCTTGCCGTGCTGCACTGGCTAAGACGCCAGGGGCGACTGCCGACGGTCGCGCTGGCGGGGGTATACGTACTGACAGTGCTCTTGAGTCCACTGCTCGTCACGGCAGTTGGTCTGGTCGGATACACGGATGCCTGGTTCGACTATCGACCGCGCATCGCAAAAAAATGACCGCTTGCACAAGACCGGGAAGTGAGCATATCGTAGGAAAAGTAATAGCAGGGTTCAAGAAATGAATGTTATTTTGCTGGATAAGGTTGAGAATCTCGGTGATATCGGTGACCTCGTTACGGTCAAACCGGGTTACGGCCGGAATTATCTGTTGCCTTCCGGTAAGGCCTCGTTGGCCACGCCGGAAAACATCGCGGAATTCGAGGCGCGCCGCGTCGAACTCGAGCAACTGGCGGCTGAGGAACTGGCTTCAGCAAAGGCGCGCGCGGAGCTGATGCAGGGCATGGAGCTCGTCATCCGCGCCAACGTAGGCGCAGAGGGCAAGCTGTTCGGGTCTGTCGGTCCGATCGATATCGCCGAGGCATGCGAGAAGGTGGGCGTCGCAATTGCGCGCAGTGAAGTTCGCATGCCCGAGGGACCCATCCACCAGACGGGTGAGTATGCGGTCGGCCTGCATTTTCATTCCGACGTGAATGCCGAAATCGCCGTCAAAGTTGTCGCGGACGAAGAGCAGGCGTTGTGATACGGTAGCAAAGTACCGGATCGAAAGTCGGAATAACACGCGATACCGGTGAGGGCTATAGGGAATCTGAATGGTTCGGGCGCTGGACGACGGAGCAGTCATCGAATCAGCCGAGCAGCGGCTGAAGGTGCCGCCCAATTCCGTCGAGGCCGAGCAGTCATTGCTCGGCGGTCTCATGCTCGACAATACGGCGTGGGACAAGGTCGCCGACCTGGTAGTTGCCTCGGATTTCTATCGCAAGGACCACCAGTTGATCTTTGCCGGCATCGCCGAGCTGGCCGAATCCAGCAATCCCTGCGACGTCGTCACGGTGTCCGAATATCTGGACAACCGCGATGAGCTCGAGGCGGCCGGTGGCCTGGAATACCTCGCGATGCTCAGCAACGAGACGCCCGGTGCGGCAAACGTCCGCGCTTACGCGAAAATCCTCAGAGAGCGCTCGACTCTGCGTTCCCTCATCAGTGCAGGAAACCAGATCAGCGGCAACGCGTTTGCCACGGAAGGACGCACCGCGTCCGAACTCGTCGACGAAGCGGAACGACTCGTGTTCGAGATCGCCGAGAAGGGAACACGGGGTCGGCTCGGCTTCAGGCCGTTGAACAGCATACTCCCGGATGCCGTCGACCGGATCGACGTTTTGCATCAGTCCGGCGGTGACATTACCGGCATCCCGAGCGGCTACACGGAATTCGACAAGATGACGGCGGGATTGCAGGCCGGCGAACTGATCGTCGTCGCGGGCCGTCCGTCGATGGGAAAGACCACCTTCGCCGTCAATATCGCCGAGAACGCGGCGATCGGCGCCAAGGTACCGACCGCGATATTCTCGATGGAAATGCCTTCCCAGCAGCTGGCATTTCGAATGATTTCATCGCTTGGAAGGGTCGATCAGACACACCTGCGAACGGGCAAATTCCCCGACGAAGACTGGTCACGAATCAACACCGCCGTGCAGTTGATGTCCGATGCGCCGATTTTTATCGATGACTCGGCGTCATTGTCGCCGACCGAGATCCGGGCGCGGGCGAGACGATTGAAGCGCGAACACGACCTCGGCCTGATCGTGGTTGACTACCTTCAGCTCATGCAGGTACATGGCAGCACCGAGAATCGCGCCACGGAAATATCCGAGATTTCGCGTTCCCTGAAGGCGCTGGCCAAGGAACTCGAATTGCCGATCATCGCCCTGTCTCAGTTAAATCGCGGGGTGGAACAAAGAACGGACAAGCGGCCTGTCATGTCAGACCTCCGGGAATCCGGTGCGATCGAGCAGGATGCGGATCTGATTATCTTCATTTACCGCGAAGAAGTTTATAACCAGGAAACACCGCGCAAAGGCATCGCGAATATCAGTATTGCCAAACAGCGTAACGGTCCGATTGGTGATTTTCCACTGACCTTCGTCGGCCGATTTACAAAATTCGAAAACTGGGTTCCCGAGACCTACGCGGACGAGGCGTATCCGTGAGTTTTGGGGCACGGGCACTCATCAGGCTCGGCGCACTCAAGCACAATCTCCAGGTAATTCGCGACAAGGCCCCCGGCACCCGAGTGATGGCCGTCATAAAAGCCAATGCCTACGGCCACGGCATTGTCGAGGTGGCCGGGGCACTGAGCGGTGCCGACAGCCTCGCCGTGGCGCGTCTCGGTGAGGCTCAGGCGGTGCGCAATGCAGGCATCGAATCACCGATCGTAATACTCGAAGGGGCACTCGATGCGGAAGAACTGGATGCGGCTCCGATGCTGATGCCTGGAACGGATCCCAAGTC
>JBHIDG010000204.1:0-5922 GCA_046760025.1 Woeseia sp.
GTGGGTCAATTTTCAGTGCAAATCCCGGGTCACTTTTCGGTGCAAATCAACACCGACGTCTTTTGTCTTCAATTCACTCAGGTAAACGTCCAGCTGACGGGGACGAACGCGGTCGAAGTCTTCGCGTGCACCGGACAAATTGCCCGTGAATGCACGAAGTACGCCCCTGTTGTTGTAAGCCGTCTCGGTTGGGTCAATTTCGACGGCTTCGTTACACGCACGCTCTGCTTTATCCAGAGACAATTCGACGATATATGCTGCACAAAGCGTCGCCAATACGTCGCCGCGATTCCATCGTTCGATCTGATTCAGCTGATTTACCAGCACCTTGATTCCTGCCTGGATGTTTCCTGCATCGATATCCTCGGCTCCGGGCACTCTCTCGAACGCTACTCGGAATGGAAATTCATCAGAATAGCTCGGGCTAGCGAGCGTCAAAGTTGCGGCGATTATCAGGAGCAATCCGATTGCTGCTTGTGGTGATTCTTGGTGGTTCATGTCCGTTGCTCCTTTTGCTGTGACTGGTCAGGTTCCTTGTCCCTAGAGTCAACATTGGAGCAACGACTTCGTAATTAACTGATCAAAATATAGTTATTTTCTGTGGAAATATGATGATTTATTCGGGAAGGCAGAGAATTCGACGTCACGCCGGGGTCAGGCGTGCGGCCCTCTGTGCGTCGCGTTGAACCGCCCCGGTTAATCGGGAGACTCTTTTGTGTGAGCCAAGCCACACGGCCTCGGGACTCTAATTGATCATGGTTTGCCTGTTCGAGTTCGGCCGGCGGAACATTGCCCATCGACTCGAGTAGGCGTCGGTGGTTGAACCAGTCCAGCCATGCAAGCGTCGCATATTCGAGCTCATCAACGGCTCGCCACGGTTCACGATGCCGTATGAGGTCCGTATTACGCAAGCCGATGATCGTCTCAACTTGACGCAAGAAAAGAGTGTGGCAACAGCGCGCTTCTCGTTGTGGAGGACACATCGAACATTCGTCAGCAGATAATCGCGCTTGGCATTGCGGGAATTTTGCGTGAATCAGTTGTGCACAGTTGTGCAACGTACTGATTGTGCAACGGGTGTCTCGCGAAGTTTTATTAATTAAAACAATAGGTTAGACTTCAACATCAGCTTTCGTTATGCGTGGGTCGGAGGTTCGAGTCTTCTCTCCGGCACCAGCTAAATCAGCTGCATTCCGATCACATGGTTCACACCTTGATAGTGAGTCTTCATGCAGTTTCGGGCATTCGTCGGATCCGTTGCGTGTAGAATCCGGTGGGATTCTGCTAGTCGCAGTCATGCACCCGAAATTGAATATTTGCGGCGCGCTGGTCGTGCTTCTCGCTGTGGCACCGGTCCGTGGTGTCGCCGATCCTGTCGATATCGCGAATTCGATCCGTTCGCGGGGCTGTGGAGAGTTGTCCGCCGTCGATCGGCCGTTGCGCGCGAGGATGCAGCTCGACGAGGTAGCTCGACGTGTCGCGCACGGGGTCACGCTCGATAAGGCGACCTCGGGATCAGGCTATCGCGCCAGGAAATCGGCGTCGATCCACATCCGAACCGCGAAAGGCGAAGACGGTGTTGCGCAGATGCTTGCGCAGCGGTTCTGCGGCATCGTCGCCGACTCAACCCTGCACGAGATCGGTGTCTTTCGACGTGGCGAAGAGACATGGATGGTGCTGGCGGCGCCTTTTGCTCCTCCGGCCCCGGACGATGCTCCTGCGGTCAGCCACCGCGTGCTGGAGCTGATCAACGAGGCGCGCCGGCATGCACGCAGCTGCGGCCGCAAGAGGTTCCCCGCCACCACGTCATTGAAGCGAGCGGCGGCCCTTGATCGTGCGGCACTCGCCCACGCGCAGGACATGGCAGCACGCAGCTACATGGGCCACAAAGGTCCCGATGGGAGCATGCCGGCTGACCGCGCGACGCGGGCAGGCTACGCCTGGGTCGCAATCGCCGAAAACGTCGCGGCCGGTCAAACGACCGCCGAGGAAGTCGTTGATACGTGGCTCGCCAGCCCCTGGCACTGCGCAAACCTGATGAACCCACGGTATTCCGACACGGGCGTGGCCTACGTGGTCAACCCGACCGGCGAGAAGGGCATTTACTGGGCACAGGTATTTGCGGCACCCGAATGACGACAGACAAATTGCGGTGCTGATGGCTCAGGATCGCCAGTAGGCGAACGCGTTCACCACACCGGGACGTAAGAGCTTGCGCGGGTGCGGGATCGCTTTGCAGCAGGCGGCTCCCTGCACGGCCGATTCTTCGGTTAGTCAATTTTTTTCAATGCCTATGATCGCATCGCCAGGAGCGGGATAGCAGCCACTTCCAGGAACTGACGACGTGACACAGGTCATTGAAGTCGCTCCGTGTCAGTGCAAGAGTAGTCTTCTCAGTTCGTTGATCTATCACCGATAAGAAGTTGATATTTAGTTAATTCTTAGGCACAGGTGACTGACGATGGCCCAGACGCCGGCATGCCGGAAGGCTCACCGATGAGCTCGCACAAAGTATCGAAATTCAGAGGCCCGGGCAGCCGGAGGCCTCGGAGCGCCTTTGGCCGTCAGCTTGACTTAATCTGTCGCAGCGGCGAACAGATCCATCAGATCAAAGGGGTCCGTAACGCGCTCAGTGATGTCGTCAACAATTGCAGCAAGCATCTGAATCTGTCGGTCGCCATCCTGATGCTGGGAGACAAGGGGATTACTCTTCGCTCTGAAAGTGGCGGGGAGCCCCTGTCCAATGCAGGCAGACTGATCCAGGAGCTGGACAAAAGGCTCGCCGAATGGCAGGCGGCGGCGAACAAGCGGGCCGTTGAAGGCTTCGACGCATTCACCGACGTCAGCGAACTCGAAGCACTCGTCCCGTGCAAATGCGTGGCCACGCCCGTCATTGTCGCTGAAGACAGTATGGAAGGCGTTCTTCTGTTTGCCAGGAACCCGGAGTGCCCGGACTTCGGCAAGCGCGAACGGACTCTCCTTCGCGCAATCGCCGCAAACATATCCAGCATTGTCGAGGCCCGTTTTGACAGCCTAACCGGCCTGGTAAATCGCAACGAGTTCGAGTATCTGGTGGAAAAGAGCATGAACGGCGGCAGGAGCACAGCTGCCCGCCATTCCATCCTTCATCTGAATCTGGACGAGCTGCAATCGGTGGACGAAAGCCTGGGCCGTGCGGCGCGTGACGAGGCAATTCGGCAGGTTGGCTGGCTGTTGGCCGGCGAGCTCGAGGACATCGGTCCGGTCGCCAGAATCGGCGAGGATGAATTTAGCATTTTCATCGCCGATTGCTCGGCGGATCGGGGTTGGTGCATTGGCGAGGACATTCGTCGGGCAATCAGCGACCTTAGCATCATGTGGGCCGGCAGACCCATCAAACTGACTACGAGCATCGGTGTGTCACAATTGTCTGCCGAATCGGAAACGATCGAAAGCGCACTTGCTGCGGCAAACATCGCCTGTGTCGTGGCCAAAGATCGCGGCCGAGATCGGGTTGCCATCTACCGGCATACCGATGCGCTGATGTTGCACGGCAGGGAGCGCATGCAGAGCGTCGAGTCTGTCCAGCAGGCACTGCGAAATGATGAGTTTCTGTTATATAGCCAACTGATCAAACCGCTGACGACGGCAACGAAGACCCCTCATTTCGAAATTCTACTACGCGGCATCGGCGATCAGGGTAATCCATTGGCGCCCGAGGAATTCATGCCGCATGCCGAGCGTAGCCGGTTGATGCCGGCCGTCGATCGCTGGGTCATCACGCACACACTGGAGAAGCTGGCTGACTTTGGCTCGCAACTGGCAAAGGAGAAAGGTTTCTTCGCCATCAATCTTTCCGGCCAGTCAATTTGCGACAACAGCTTCCTCGATTTCGTCATCGGCGAACTGGTACGCACTGGCGTGCCTATGACTGCCATTTGCTTCGAGGTGACTGAATCGACAGCCATTCTCAATATGAAGCGTGCGAAACAGTTCATGACTGTCCTCCGAGAGAAAGGTTGTCGGTTCTCCCTCGACGATTTCGGCTCGGGCCTGAGTTCTTTCTCCTATCTCAAGACGCTGCCGATCGATTTTCTGAAAATCGACGGGCAATTTGTCAGGGAGATTGCGCAAGATCCCGTCTCCAATGCGATGGTCGCGGCGATCAATCAGATGAGCCATGCGATGGGCCTGAAGACCATTGCCGAGTACGTGGAAAACAAAGCAATCGAGACACAGGTGACCAGTCTGGGCGTCGACTACGGACAAGGATTCGGGATCGAAAAACCGACTCTGCTGGCGGATCAACTGGCGTCGAGTTCCCAGGGAATCAAGCACATACGCGAGGCACAACGGGGCTAGACGGCAGGCAGGTGCTGGTCGCTTTTCCGGGTTCGACCGAAAGCTTCCAAAACAGCCTCGAAAGTCGCCGAATCTGCGCGAAAGTTGGCTACTCCACTGGCCACTTGAGTTTTGGAACTTGTTAACAAAATAGATACTTACCATGCTTTGGCGGCCGCATTCATAAATGAGTGGGCCGGAGGCTCGGGTCCTCTTTCCGGCACCGGCGCGGTCAATGCCGTTGGCGGGCCCGTAAACAGCGGTCAAAACCTCGTCTGGCAGCCGTATGCAAGTCACACAAGGCCCTGTGACGGGTACACGACACCTTTGGGCACGAATCGTCCATAATTCGAGGTGCCAAATTCGTGCGTATGCCCTTGATCACGAGAAGGAAACTCATGTTAAGAATGCCCGATGGTATTGTCACAGTTCATATCGATGACGTCCGATACCGTGGTGCCTATTATTTCAAGGGCGACAAATTCGTCGTGTCCGCTTACGGGCTTCGGGAATGCAGCAACGACGTGTCGGTACTGGACGGCGAGACCGGCAAGGCGGCGAGCAACCTGGCCAAACTTATGTTAACTGAAATGGTCAAGAGTACGGTCCTGGTGCGTGGCCTCGATCCCGGATTGTCCCTGCAGGGCTCGACCACCCAGATGGTTTTCTGAACGGCCGGTCGGGGCGTGAACGCCGCAATCCCGGGATTGCGCACAATCGGGTCGATAAGCGGCCGAGACCCTGCCAGGCCACGCCACTCGACTAGCTGGCCCCTGTCTTGATTTTCAATGCAAATCAGAGCGATATGGCGGCTCGGCGGCCGCGTTCCCGACGGATGTCCGGGGTGTTCCAGGCAGCGATTAGGCACGATCACTGATTTGACGGAAAATCCCGGCCGGCTGTACTTCCGGCATCTTCAATGAAATCAATAGTGACTCCCTGCCTGGCAGCGCTTTTTCTGCTGCCGGCCTGCTCCGGGCAATATGATGATGCCGACGGCGAAGCATTGGCCGGGTCGGCTTCGGAGCCTGCGTCGGCGGCCCTTGCGGCGCTCGTCGAAGCGTATTTCGAACGCGACCTCGAGCTGAATCCGCTCACCGCCACCTCGATCGGCGACGACCGCTACGATGACCGTCTGGCTAATTGGCTCAGCCCGGAGTACATCGCGGCGTCAGAGGCGCTGGACAGGGAATTCCTCGAGAGATTGCTGACGATCGACGAAAGCCGCCTCGAAGGGCAAGACCTGTTGACCTACGGCACCTTTCGCCTGAGTCGGCAGACGAGTCTCGAAGGCTACCAGTTCCCGGGACACCTGCAGCCGATCAATCAGTTCGCCTCGATTCCGAACTTTTTCGTTCAGCTCGGCAGCGGCGCAAGCGTGCATCCGTTCAAGACGGTCAAGAACTACGACGATTTTCTCGGCCGGGTGGATGACTTTGTCGAGATGATGGACCAGGCCATCGAAAACATGAGAGTCGGGATGCGCGAGGGCATTACCCAGCCGCGCGTACTGATGGAGAAAGTGTTGCCGCAACTGGAATCGCAATTTGCGGCATCGGCGGAGGAGAGCACGTTTTTCAACCCGATCAAGAACATGCCTGC